>NZ_JBFRCU010000002.1:0-177025 GCF_052113205.1 Inquilinus sp. YAF38
GCGCCGCCGCGCCGCCGGCTTCGGCAGGGCAGCCGCGAGCGGAGCGGCCGGAGCGGCGGCGGGGACCGGCGCCGCCCTTGGCGGCGTCGCATCCCGTGGAGACTGCCCGGTGTATTCGACCACGGCGAGGATGGCCGCGAGCACAGCGACCGCAACGCCGCCGATCAGCAAAAGTTTTTTCAACGCCGGAACCGCCCCGATATAATTCGCGCCAAGGTATCCGCGCAGTCATCGACTCGCAACAAACCCCTGCTTCGGCCGCATCGAAACTTGCCCCGGCGGCGATCCCTTCCTAATGTCGCGCGCCGGCGCCGCCGGCCTCCGACCCGACCACATCCGTGCGATCATGGCCGAACTCCGTTCCCTCTGCGTCTATTGCGGCTCCGCCTCCCGGGTCGACGAGCGCTACAAATCCGCCGCCGCCACCCTGGGCGGCCTGATCGCCGCCCGCGGCCTGCAACTGGTGTATGGCGGCGGCCGGGTCGGGCTGATGGGCATCGTCGCCGACGCCGCGCTCGGCGCCGGCGCGCGGGTCGTCGGCATCATCCCGGAGCATATCCAGGCGCTGGAGGTCGAGCACACCGGCCTGACCGAGCTGCATGTCGTCGACAGCATGCACACCCGCAAGCGGATGATGTTCGACCGGTCCGACGCCTTCGTCGTGCTGCCCGGCGGCCTCGGCACGCTGGACGAGGCCTTCGAGATGCTGACCTGGCGGCAGCTCAAGCTGCACGAGAAGCCGGTCGTCTTCGTCGACATCGACGGCTATTGGCGCCCGTTCCTGCGCCTGGTCGACCACATGGTCGCCCAGGGCTTCTGCCGGCCGGAAAACCGCGACCTGTTCCAGGTGGTGGAGACGGTCGAGGAGGTGTTCGGCGCCATCGCCGCGCCGCAGCCGATCGCCGCCCGCGGCAGCGACAAACCGGTGTAGCCCCGCGCCTTTCGCCCCCCGCGGCCGGGTGCTATAAGCCCGGCCATTCCTGTCCGAAGCGGAAAGATCCCGATATGGCCAAGATCAAGGTCAAGACCCCGGTCGTCGAGCTCGACGGCGACGAGATGACGCGCATCATCTGGCAGTTCATCAAGGACAAGCTGATCCTGCCGTATCTCGACATCGATCTCCGCTATTACGACCTCGGGGTCGAGTATCGCGATCAGACCGACGACCAGGTGACGATCGATTCCGCCGAGGCGATCAAGAAGTTCGGCGTCGGCGTGAAATGCGCCACCATCACCCCGGACGAGGCGCGGGTGAAGGAGTTCAACCTCAAGAAGATGTGGAAGTCGCCGAACGGGACGATCCGCAACATCGTCGGCGGCACCATCTTCCGCGAGCCGATCATCTGCCGCAACGTGCCGCGCCTGGTGCCCGGCTGGCGCAAGCCGATCATCGTCGGCCGCCATGCCTTCGGCGACCAGTACCGCGCCACCGACCTGAAGGTCCCCGGCCCCGGCACGCTGACCATGACCTTCACCCCGGCCGACGGCAGCCAGCCGACCGAGCTGGAGGTGTTCAAGTTCCCGGGCGCCGGCGTCGCGCTGAGCATGTACAACCTGGACGAGTCGATCCGCGGCTTCGCCCAGTCGTCGCTGAACTACGGCCTGCTGCGCCAGATGCCGGTCTACCTGTCGACCAAGAACACCATCCTCAAGGGCTATGACGGCCGGTTCAAGGACATCTTCGAGGAGGTCTACGAGGCCGAGTTCAAGGACCGGTTCCAGAAGGCCGGCCTGACCTATGAGCACCGGCTGATCGACGACATGGTCGCCTCGGCGATGAAGTGGGAAGGCGGCTTCGTCTGGGCCTGCAAGAACTACGATGGCGACGTGCAGTCGGATTCGGTGGCGCAGGGCTTCGGCTCGCTCGGCCTGATGACCTCGGTGCTGCTGACCCCCGACGGCAAGACCGTCGAGGCCGAGGCGGCGCACGGCACGGTGACCCGCCACTACCGCGAGCACCAGAAGGGCCGCGCCACCTCGACCAACCCGATCGCCTCGATCTTCGCCTGGACCCAGGGCCTGGCCTACCGCGCCCGGTTCGACGAGACGCCGGAGCTGCTGCGCTTCGCCGAGACGCTGGAGAAGGTCTGCGTCGCGACGGTCGAGGCCGGGCACATGACCAAGGACCTGGCCATCCTGATCGGGCCGGACCAGCCCTGGATGACCACCGAGCAGTTCCTGGACAAGCTGGACCAGAACCTGCAGGCCGCGATGGGCTGACGCCCGGGCCCAACCAAAGCGACGAAAGGCCGGCTCGCGCCGGCCTTTCTGCCGTCAGGGGCCGATCACGTTGTTGATCGAGATGCCCTCCATCACCGCTTCAACCGGCACGTCCCGGCCGCTTGGGGCGCAGGCGAACCCGGAAATCAGGTTCTTGATCCGCCTGAGGACGAACACCCCGCAGCGATCACCGGTCCCGGTGAGGCTGACGATCCGATACCGCGCGTCGAAGCCATCCACGCTGCGGCGGTCGCTCCGCAGAGTGACGGCACCGCTCGCGTTGAAGGCACGCTGGACCAGACGGGTCAGGGCTTCGATGTCGTTCCCCTCCTCCCATCGGTAATCCATCGACAGGCGCGCCCAATAGACGAGGGCGACCATGCCGTTGGCGCGCAACACCGCCGAGTCCGACGTCTTGGTGCCGGCCATCTCGGTCAGCGTTTCCTGTTGGTGGTCCGTCTCCTCCGCCACGGCGCCGGCCAACGGCCCCGAGACGAAACTGATCGGCGACTCCTCGGCCCGGGCAAACCCGGACGCCGCCACGAGCATGAGAAGCCCCGCCGCACACCACATCACTCGATTGAACATGCTCCCCCTCCGCATGATCGGGCGTCTCCGCCCATTGCCATCTCGGACCGGTCGCTCAGGGCCCGATCACGCCGTCGATCGAAATGCCCTCCATGACGGCCTGGACCGTGAAGGCGCGGGCAGCCGGAGCGCAGGCAAAGCCCTGGACCATGTGGTTCCGGCGCATCAGCGCGAAGACGCCGCAGCGGCGGTCGATGCCGATCAGGCTGATCTTCCGGTACCGCGCGGCATAGCCGTTCACCGTGAGCGTGTCGCTTTCCAGGATGGTGAAGCCGGTGGCGTCGAAGACGTCCTTCACCTCGTTCGACAGGGAAGCGACGTCGTTGTCCTGCCATCGGTAATGACCGCCCAGGCGCGACCAGTCGATCCAGGCGAGCATCGGGCCGGCCTTGAACACCGCCGAGTCGCTGGTCACCGCACCGAAGGCGGAATGGGGGAGAGACTCCTCCTTGTGCTTGACGTTCTCCGCCGCGACGCCCTGCAGCGGCCCCGACATGAAGCTGATCGGAGAGTCCTCGGCCAGCGCCGGCCATGAAAATACCGCCGCGGCGATCACACCCGCGGCACACCGCATCGCTCGATTCAACATTGCTCCCCCTCCGCCCGTGATTGAACGGTGCAGGCCGCCCGGGCTTGCGGCCCCACCCGTTCGATGGTTCAGGGAGCGATCACGCCGGCAAACAAAACGCCGCCAGGACGAACAGCCCGGCGGCGCAGGATGAAATGCCTCGCTTCATGAAATTCCCCCGAATATCTGGGAGGAATTAATGCCGAAGCTATGGCGGGTTGGCGAGAAAATTCGTTAAATCACCGGCAACTCACGCCCGCAGGATGGTGCGATCGTCGTCGCGCCGCTTGCCGGGCGGCTGGTAGGCGATCCGGGCGTGCTCGGTGCAGTACGGCAGGTTGCCGTGGGCCGACTTGCCGCAGAAGTGGAAGTCCTTGTCACGCGGATCGCCGATCGGCCATTTGCACATCCGCTCGGTCAAATTGAGGATGGTGGCGCCGCCGGATTTGCGCTCGGGCACCGGCTTGGCCGGCACCTTCTCCACCGCCGGCGGAGCCTCGGTGGCGACGGCGGTGGTGGTGACGACACCCTCCTCTTCGTCCTCGCCGTCCTTGCGCTTGATCGGCGACGGCCGGCCGGACAGCTCCAGCCGATGCGCCTTGCCGATCACCGCATTGCGAGAGACGCCCCCCAGGATCTCGGCGATCTCGCTTGCGCTCTTCCCGTTTCCCCAGAGCTGGCGCAGTTGCGCCACCCTTTCTTCGGTCCAAGACATCCGCTTCTCCCAAGATCACGCGCAATCGATGCGCGTACCATATATTGCGGCCCAGTCCACGGACGCTACCACATCCGGGACAGCCGCGACAGATCCTTTCAAGCCCCTCCGGTCAGGCGGCGAGCGCCGCCTCGACCGCTGCCAGTGCCTGGTCGGCGCGGGCCGCATCCGGCCCACCCGCCTGCGCCATGTCCGGGCGACCCCCACCGCCCTTGCCGCCGGCCGCCTCGGCCGCGGCGCGCACCAGCGCCACCGCGTCGAACCGCCCGGTCAGATCCTCGGTCACGCCGATGCAGACCGACAGCTTGCCCTCGGCCCGGCCGACCAGCGCGACCACGCCGGAACCGATCTGCTGCTTCAGCGCGTCGGCCATCGGCTTCAGCTCGCGCGCCGGCAGGTCGTCGATGATCCGGCCGGTGAACTTGACCCCGCCGATGTCCTTGACCTCGGGCGCGGCCCCGCCGCTGCCCGCCGTCGCCAGCTTGCGCCGCAGGTCGGAGACCTCGCGCTCCAGCCGCCGCCGCTCCTCGACCAAAGCGGCGAGGCGCGCCGGCAGCTCGTCCGGCGTCACCTTCAGGGCCGCAGCGGCGTCGGCCAGCAGCGTGTCGCGATGGGCGGCGTAGGACACGGCGCCTTCGCCGGTCACCGCCTCGATCCGGCGGATGCCGGCGGCGACCGCGCCTTCCGAGACCAGCCGGAAGGCGCCGATATCGCCAGTGCGGCCGACATGGGTGCCGCCGCACAGCTCCTGCGAATAGGCCTTGTTGCCGTCATGGCCCATGCCGACGACGCGCACCGTGTCGCCATATTTCTCGCCGAACAGCGCCATGGCGCCGGCCGCAATCGCGTCCTCCGGCGTCATCAGCCGGGTGGTGACCGCGGCGTTCTCGCGGATCCGGGCGTTGACCTCGGCCTCGACCACGGCGATGTCCTCGGCCGTCAGCGGCCGCGGCTGGCTGACGTCGAAGCGCAGCCGCTCCGGCGCCACCAGCGAGCCCTTCTGGGTGACATGCTCGCCCAGCCGGCGGCGCAGCGCCGCATGCAGCAGATGGGTGGCCGAATGGTTGGCGCGGATGGCACCGCGGCGGGCATGGTCGACCTTGAGCTCGACCGCGTCGCCGACCTTCAGCGTCCCGGCCTGCACCGTGCCGATATGGGCCCACAGCACGCCGGCCTGCTTCTGGGTGTCGCGCACCGCGACGGTGACGCCGCCGGTGCCCCCGGCCAGGGTGATGGTGCCGGCATCGCCCATCTGGCCGCCGCTCTCGGCATAGAACGGGGTCTGGTTGACCAGGACCACGACCTCGGCGCCCGGCCCGGCCTGGTCGACGATCTGACCGTCGACCACCAGCGCGGTGACGACGCCTTCGGCCACCTCGGTATCATAACCAAGGAATTCAGTGGGTTCGAGCTTTTCCTTCAATTCAAACCACAAGGCACCGGTGGCCGCCTCGCCAGAGCCGGCCCAGTTCTTCCGGGCCTCGGCGCGTTGCCGCTCCATCGCCGTGTCGAAGCCGCCGGTGTCGACCGTGCGGCCCTGGCCGCGCAGCACGTCCTGGGTCAGGTCCAGCGGGAAGCCGTAGGTGTCGTACAGCTTGAACGCCACCTCGCCCGGCAGAGCCTGGCCGGAGCCGAGCCGGCCGGTCTCATCCTCCAGCAGGCGCAAGCCGCGGTCGAGGGTCTGCTTGAAGCGGGATTCCTCCAGCTTCAGCGTCTCGGTGATCAGCGCCTCGGCCCGCACCAGCTCGGGATAGGCGGCGCCCATCTGGCGCACCAGCGCCGGCACCAGCCGGTACATCACCGGGTCGCGCGCGCCGATCAGATGGGCATGGCGCATGGCCCGGCGCATGATCCGGCGCAGCACGTAGCCGCGGCCTTCGTTCGACGGCATGACGCCGTCGGCCATCAGGAACGACGTAGCGCGCAGATGGTCGGCGATCACCCGATGGCTGACCTTGTGCGGGCCGTCCGGATCGCTGTTGGTGGCGTCGGCCGAGGCCTCGATCAGGGCCCGCATCAGGTCGATGTCGTAATTGTCGTGCTTGCCCTGCAGCACGGCGGCGACGCGCTCCAGCCCCGCGCCGGTGTCGATCGACGGCCGCGGCAGGTCGACCCGCGTCTCCCTGGTGACCTGCTCGTACTGCATGAAGACGAGATTCCAGATCTCGATGAACCGGTCGCCATCCTCGTCCGGGCTGCCCGGCGGGCCGCCGGCGATGCCCGGGCCGTGGTCGAAGAAGATCTCCGAGCACGGACCGCAGGGGCCGGTGTCGCCCATGGCCCAGAAATTGTCCGAGGTCGGGATGCGGATGATCCGGTCGTCCGACAGGCCGGCGATGCGGCGCCACAGCCCGGCCGCATCGTCATCGGTGTGGTACACCGTGACCAGCAGCTTGTCCTTCGGCAGGCCGAACTCCCGGGTGATCAGGGTCCAGGCCAGCTCGATCGCCTGTTCCTTGAAATAGTCGCCGAACGAGAAATTCCCCAGCATTTCGAAAAACGTGTGGTGCCGGGCGGTGTAGCCGACATTCTCGAGATCGTTGTGCTTGCCGCCGGCGCGCACGCATTTCTGCGAGGTGGTGGCGCGCTTGTAGGGCCGCGTCTCCATGCCGGTGAAGACGTTCTTGAACTGCACCATGCCGGCATTGGTGAACAGCAGCGTCGGGTCGTTCCGCGGCACCAGCGGACTGGACGGCACCACCTCGTGGCCGTTCTCGCCGAAGAAATCGAGGAAGGTCGAGCGGATGTCGTTGACGGTCTGCATCGGGGAGGTCGGCCTGGGCGTCTTGATGGTGCGGCCCCGGAGAACCCGACGGCCGAGCCGACGCTTGTAGCGCGCCGGGGCGACCGCTGTCCAGGAAGGGACGCGGTTGAAACGTTGCCGATGTCGTGTCGTCGGTCGGCGCCACGGCGCTGGCCGGGGCGGATTCCCTGGGCCGCGCCGAGGACATCGGGCGGGCGCATCATTTTGGGCACCGGGCCGCCCCCTCACCCCCCTCGCCAACRCGACGGGCCCCGCCCTCTCCCCGAGGGAGAGGGAAAACAAGGYGCRGCGCTCCGATACCCCTCCCTGGGGAGAGGTCGACATCGCGCAGCGATTTCGGGTGAGGRRGTGGYTCCGGCCCATTCGGTCGGCCGGTAGCCGGTCACCCGGTGTCGGCGATGTCCGGGCGGTCGTAGCAGAGATAGGGGTCGATGCCGAGGGAGCGGCAGAGACGGCGGCCGACGGTGAAGGCGGTCTCGGTGTCGAGCCATTCGACCACGTCGGCCTCCTGCAGCCGGACCGCCAGCCCGGCCCTGATGCCCGGGATCCGGGCCGGGTCGATCTCGGGAAAGGCCCGCTCGACCACGGCGACGGCGGCGTCCCGGCGCCGGGTCCGCTCGGCCCGGATCTGCGCCTCGCTGCCGGACGGCCGGGCCGGGCACGGCGTGCCGGGCCAGCCGGTGGCCCAGCGGCGCCATTCCTCRGCGAGGCCGAGGCCGCAGGCCAGCCCCGCCATCACCGAGCCGRGCGGCCGGTCCTCGACCGACACCTCGTCGTCGTAGAGATCCTGKACCCGCTCCTCGAGYTCGGCGTGCAAAGCGTCGACGCGGGCCTGATCCTCAACCTGATCCCAGATCATGCCGCGCAGCGCATCCTCGACCTCGCGGCGGTGGCGATCGCGGCGGGCCTGGTGGGCGGCCGCGCGGTCGGCAGCCTGGCCCTTGTCGCGGGCGCACAGGCGATCGGCGGTGCGGGCCCGCAGCGCCAGGGCGCGCTGCACCGTCTGGGCATGGCGGGCGAAGGCGAGGCCGTGGTCCACGGTCGCCGGGGCCTCGGCCCGGGGCGTCTCACCCTCGGGCTGTTCGGCCTGGGCGATGGCCTTGGCGCCCTCCGCCTCGACCAGCCTCATGCCGATCTCGGCGATGCGCGTCAGCATGCCGATCTGCTGCAGCGCGAGGCTGCGGCAGTGGGCCTGGACGTCGAGATCGGAGTCTGCACCTCTTTCCATGGAACGTATCATGAACGAGATCGATACCGGCGCGCAATGAACATTGCGTTAACAACCGTTGCGGCCGTGTGCGTGGGATCGCAGGCCGAACCGACATCTCCATTCCTGCCGCGAGGCGAACCGCAGGTCATGGCCCCCGATCGTGGCGCTGCTGACCATCCTGTTCGGCGCTGATGGTCGAGTACGTCCTGAACGTCGTCACAGGCCGGTCGGGTTACAAAATTGTACAGTCACGGCAAGACCGCGGTAACCGGCGCTGCCGTGCAATGGCACCACCGGACGCGAACACCCGACGCGGAATGTCCGGCTGCCCTTGCCCAGGCGCGACAGCCTGGCCTTCAGGAGATCCTCGGCATGACAATGCGTCTCATCGGCGCCGCCTGCTGCCTGCTCGCGACCGTGTCCGTCCTTGCCGCGCCGGCCCAGGCCGCGCCGCCCCCCTGCGAGGACATGCTGGAGCAACTCAGGGCCGCCCTGGCGACGGCGACGCCGAGCGACACCGACAAGGCTGCGATCACCGATCTGCAGGCCAAGGGCATCGAGCGGTGCAACGCCGATGACGACAAGCGCGCCGACGACTTCTTCGCACAGGCCTTGAAGCTCCTCGGCAAATGACCGCGCGCCCGCCCCTGAACCGGGTCCCTCGCGTCACAATCGACTTCTGGCTGATCAAGCTGATGGCAGTGACCATGGGCGAAACCGCAGCGGATTACCTGGCCGTCAATCTCGGCCTCGGCCTGTCCGCCACCTCCCTGATCATGAGCGCGATCCTGGTCGTCGCCCTCGCCGCCCAGTTCGCGCAGAAGCGCTACGTGCCATGGGCGTACTGGCTGGCGGTGGTGATGGTCAGCGTCGTCGGGACGCTGGTCAGCGACAATCTGGTCGACAATCTGGGCGTCAGCCTGGAGACGACAACATTGGTCTTCGGCGTCGCGCTGATCGCCGTATTCGTCGCCTGGTTCACCTGCGAAGGCACCCTGTCGATCCATACGATCGTCACCACGCGGCGGGAGGCCTTCTACTGGCTGGCGATCCTGTTGACCTTCGCCTTCGGAACGGCGGTGGGCGACCTCGTATCCGAGGCCTTCGATCTCGGTTATGTCGTGACCGGCATCCTGTTCGCTGCGCTGATCGGCGCCATCGCGTTCGCCCACTACCTGTTCGGGATGAACGGGATCGTGTCCTTCTGGCTGGCCTATATCTTCACTCGGCCGCTCGGCGCGTCCACCGGCGATCTGCTCTCGCAGCCGACGGACTATGGCGGCCTCGGCTTCGGCACCACGACCACGTCGCTGGCGTTCCTGGGCTGCATCGCCGCAATCGTCCTGTACATGACGCTGACCGGAAGCGGGACCCGCACCGCACCTGACGGATCAGCCTGACACGGGAAGCGGCTAGGGCAGCAGCACCGTGACACGCAGCCCGGGTTGGTTGTCGCCGAGCGAGACCTCGCCCCGATGCAGCTGCGCCGTCGCCGCCACGAGGCTGAGGCCGAGCCCGTTGCCCGGGGTGTGGCGGCTCTGCTCCAGCCGGTAGAAGCGGCGGAACACCCGCTCGCGCTCCTCGGGCGGGATCCCGGGGCCCCGGTCGGCCACCAGCAGCTCGGCCCGGCCGTCCCGCCGGCGCGACAGGCCGATGTCGATGCCGGTTCCGGCCGGGGTGTGGCGCAGCGCGTTCTCGATCAGGTTCGCGACCAGCTGCGACAGCAGGTCGGCGTCGCCGGTCACCGCCACCTCGGGCGCGATCCGGCAGCGGATGGCCCGGCCCTGCTCCTCGGCCGAGGCCTGGAAGACATCGGCGACCGTGCCGACCAGGGCGCTGAGATCGACGCGGGCGAAGCCCCGGCGCCGGTTGCCGGCCTCGACCTGGGCGATGCGCAGCAGCGCGTTGAAGATGGCGAGCAGGCGGTCGGCCTCGGCGATCGCCCGCTCCGTCGCCCGCTCGTGGTCGGCGGCCGTGCCCGACCGCAGCAGCGCGCCCTCCAGCTGCTGCCGCAGGCGGCCGAGCGGCGTCCGCAGGTCGTGGGCGATGTCGGTCGACACCTGCCGCAGCCCCTCCAGCAGCGCCTCGATCCGGTCCAGCATGGCGTTGACGATGGCCGTCAGCCGGTCGAATTCGTCATCGGTGCCGCGCCCGGGCAGGCGCTGGCTCAGGTCGCCCTCCATGATCTTCAGGCAGATCCGGTTGATGGCGTCGACCCGCCGCAGCACGCCGGCACTGACCACCAGCCCGCCGCCGACGCCCAGCACCGCCGTGGCCAGCAGCCCCCAGCCCAGGCCGCGCAGCCACAGCTCCTGCAGGTCGTCGATCGGCGCCCGGTCGGCCGCCACCAGGACGAAGGCGCCATCGGCCAGCACCTTGCCGATGCCGCGCAGCCGCTGCTCGCCGCCATCCTTGCCGCCGCCGGGGATGGCCAGGTCGATCGGGCCGGGCGCCGGCGCCATGACCGGCAGGTTGCCGGCCAGGCGGCGGCCGTCGGCCGCCTGGAACAGGTAGAAGCCGGGCCCGAGCGGGTCCTGCGTCAGGCTCTGCTCGATGTCGCTGGCGATCTCCTGCGGCGGATCGTTGGGGTAATCCTCCGTCAGCTCGGTCACGACCGTCGTGAGCGTGCTGTCGAACTGGCGCTCGGTGTATCCCTCCGTGGCCCAGTACAGGATGCCCAGGATCACGGCCACCGACGCCCCGAACACCACCGTGTACAGGGCCGTCAGCCGGAAGCTGGTGGTGCGGAGGATCCTAAGCCGGTGGGCCAAGGCGGTAGCCCGCGCCCCGGATCGTGGTGATCAGCTCACCCGCCGACGGCCGGTGCAGCTTGCCGCGCAGCCGGCTCATATGCGCCTCGACGACATTGGTGTTCGGGTCGAAGCGCAGGTGCCAGATAGTCTCCAGCAGCATGGTCTTGGTCACCACGTGGCCGGCGTTGCGCAGCAGGTATTCCAGCAGCTGGAACTCCCGCGGCATCAACTCGACCGGATCGCCGGCCCGGGTGACCGACCGGCGCAGCAGGTCCATCTCGACGTCGCCGCAGCGCAGCACCGTCTCCGCCGTGCTCTGCCGGGCGCGGCGGCCCAGCGCCTCGATCCGGGCCAGCAGCTCCGGCAGGGCGAAGGGCTTCGGCAGGTAGTCGTCGCCCCCCGCCTCCAGCCCCGCGACCCGGTCCTCCATCTCGCCCATCGCGGTCAGGAACAGCACCGGCGTCCCGACCTCGGCGGCGCGCAGCCGCCGCACCAGGGCGAGACCGTCGAGCCTGGGCACCATGCGGTCGACCACCAGGATGTCGAAGGCGCCGCTGGCGGCGGCCAGGAAGCCGCGCGGCCCTTCATCCACCGCCTCCACCTCATGGCCATTGGCCGTCAGGCCCTCGGCGACATAGGCGGCGGTGTCCGCATCGTCCTCGATCAGCAGGATCCTCATCACACTGCGCAACTCCCAATGGTCCAGCCCGCGCCGGACACCATCAATGGCCAAACCGATTTTCCATAGAATAATCTCACCAAAAATCTCTACTTTGAAAATATAATAGACCACAACAAAGCAACGACCCGTAAATTATGGCCAATATTAAAAATCCGTTATCTTCCTTAACCAGGTTCACCGGGCCGTTCGGCTGAACTATATATGAGACTCATTGCGATTTCTTCCTGATAGTACGGTTCAGAGGTTAGAAATGTCTGGCGACAGCAAGCCGATCCCCGAGCCGAAACTGTCCATCGTCCGTTCCGCGGCCGATGATCCGCTCGACGGGTCCGCGGCAGGCGACGCCCCGGACGGCTGGTACGCGCCGGACCGCCTGGGTCCTCCGCGGGAGGTCGAGGCCGGTCCCGCCGCCCGGCCGACCAACGCCGCCCGCATCGTCGACCACCTGAAGACGATTCTGTCCGCCGCGCGCCGGGACGACGCCTGACCCGATGGCGGCAAGGCCGCACCTCCACGCTTCTCTGTAGTAACTGCTTCGTGTATGAGTGTTTGTAGCAGTTGCAACATCGACGTGTCCAGACGTGACCGACCCCGCCCCTCTTCCGATCGAACAGCGCGTAAAGGCGGCGCTCGGCCGGCTGTCGCCGGCGGAGCTGCGGGTCGCCCGCTTCGTCGTCGAGCAGAAGGAGGCCGTGCTGCTGTCCTCGGCCGCGGAGATCGCGTCCCGGGCCGGCACCAGCGACGCCACGGTGGTGCGGACGGCGCGGTCGCTCGGCTTCGAGGGGCTGTCGCAGCTGCGCGAGGCGCTGCTGGCCGACCTGACCGGGTCGACCACGCCGGGCAGCCGCATGCGCCGCACCCTCGATGACGTCGGCGACGACGCGGCCGGCGCGCTGCAGCATGTCCTGTCGATCCATCGCGAGGCGACCGAGGTCCTGGCCCGGCCGGAATTCCAGCAGCCCTTCGCGCATGCGGTCGAGATCCTCGCGGCCGCCCGGTGCCGGCATGTCTTCGGTATCGGACCGTCCGGCAGCCTGGCGGAATACGCTGCGCTGCAGTTCGCCCGCATCGGCCTGCCCAGCGAGGCGCTGGCGGCGACCGGCATCGGCCTGGCCGACCGGCTGCTGCGGGTGGCCGAGGGCGACGCCGTGGTCCTGATCGCTTATGCGCCGGTCTATCGCGAGGTGGCGGTGACGCTGGACGTCGCCGAGCGGCACCGGGTGCCGGTGCTGCTGGTCAGCGACAGCCTGGGCCCCTTCGTGCGCGACCGCGTCGCCGAGATCCTGCCGGTGCCGCGCGGCCGGGCCGACCACCTGGCGATGCATGCCGGCACCATGCTGCTGATCGAGGCGCTGGTCGTCGCCCTGGCCGCCCGCGACCGCGAGCGCGCGCTGGCCGGGCTGGAGACGGTGGGCGCCCTGCGCGGCGAGATCGACAAGCTGTGGCTGAGACGGGGGCCGAAACGGACGCCATGACCGATACCACCGCCATCCTCTCCACCATCACCGCCGCTTTCCTTGGCTCCTTCGTCGAGGTGGTGGAGGCGTTCACCATCATCCTGGCCGTCGGCCTGTCGCAAAGCTGGCGGCCGGCCTTCATCGGCACCGCGGCGGCGCTGGCGGTGCTGGCGCTGCTGATCCTGCTGCTCGGCCCGCTGCTGGAGCTGGTCCCGATCGAGGCGCTGCAATTCGTCATCGGCACGCTGCTGATCCTGTTCGGGCTGCGCTGGCTGCGGAAGGCGATCCTGCGGGCGTCGGGCCTGATCGCGCTGCGCGACGAGGCCCGCGCCTTCGAGAAGGAGACGGACCAGTTGCGCCGCCGCAGCGCCGAGCGCCGGGCCGACTGGCTGGCCGGCATCGCCGCGTTCAAAGCGGTGCTGCTGGAGGGCACCGAGGTGGTGTTCATCGTCGTCGCCGTCGGTGCCGGGCGCGGCCTGACCGGCTATGCCAGCCTCGGCGCCGCCGCGGCCTGCCTGCTGGTGCTGATCATCGGTCTGGCGGTGCACAAGCCGCTGTCGCGGGTGCCCGAGAACTCGCTGAAATTCGCCGTCGGCCTGCTGCTCACCGCCTTCGGCGTGTTCTGGACCGGCGAGGGGCTTGGCGCCGACTGGCCGGGTGCCGACCTGTCGCTGCTCGGCATCCTGGCGCTGGTCGCGGCCGTATCCTTCGCCGCGGTCCGGCTGCTGCGGCCCGCCGCCAGCCCATCGGCCCGGGGGGCCACGCCATGACCGCGATCAAGGCCGTGCTGTCCGAGCTGCTGGGCCTGTTCATCGATGACGGCGCCCTGGCGCTGGCCGCGATCGCCCTGATCGCGGCCGTTGCCGCGGCGGTCCGCTGGGCCGGGCTGCCGGGGCTGGAGGGTGGACTGCTGATTCTCTTCGGCTGCCTGCTGATCCTGGCCGAGAGCCTGGCCCGGGCGGCGCGGGCGAAACGCCGCGGCGGCGGTGCGAATTAAGTGAGAACGTCTGTGCCCGCTCTCGCGAGCATGGCGGGACATAAGAGCCCATAATCCGATGCGCATCCTGCTGGCGGAAGACAATCGCGACCTTGCTGAATGGGTAAGTCGCCTGTTGCGCCAGAGCAAATACACGGTGGATTGCGTTCATCGCGGCGACGACGCCGATGCGGCCCTGCAGTCGCAGGACTACGCGCTGGTGATCCTCGATCTCGGCCTGCCGGAACTCGACGGCATCGAAGTCCTGCGGCGCCTGAGGGCCCGAGGAAACAGGACTCCCGTTCTGATCCTCACTGCCAACGACGCTCTTTCGAGCCGGGTGCGCGGGCTCGACAGCGGCGCGGACGACTATCTGGTCAAGCCATTCGAGGTCGAGGAGCTCGAGGCCCGGATCCGGGCGCAGTTGCGCCGCGCCCGCGGCACGCTGGAACAGGTCGTCACCTTCGGCGCCCTCTCCCTCGACACCCAGTCCCGCAGCTTCAGCCTCGCCGGCGCCAATCTGCCCGTCACGCGACGCGAGCATGTCGTCCTGGAGACCCTGCTGCTCAGCGCCGGGCGGCCGGTGCCCAAGGAGCGGCTGGTCGAGGCCGTCTTCGGCTTCGACGACGAGGGCGGCCCCAGCGCCATCGAGGTGTATGTCCATCGCGTGCGTCGCAAGCTCGAAGGCAGCGACGTCGGCATCGTCACGCTGCGCGGGCTCGGCTACATGCTGCGGCAGGCCCATGCGCGCTAGCTGGCATGCGCGCAGCCTGCGGCGAGAACTGCTCGGCTGGCTGCTGCTGCCCCTTGCGGCGATGGTGGCCTTCAACGCCTGGACCACCTATCGCGATGCGCGGCAGATCGCCGACCTGATCACCGATCGGACGCTTCTCTCATCGACCCGGATGATCGCCGAGAGCGTCCACGAAAGCGACGGCGTCATCCAGGCCCCGATCCCCCCGGCGGCGCTGGAGATGTTCGCCAGCGAGGACCGCGACCGAGTGATCTACCGTGTGAACGGACCGCATGGCGAACTCCTCACCGGCTATCCCGACGCCCCCGACCCGCCACAGCGGCCGACCGGCTTCCAGCCGATCTATTATCAGGGCACCTATCACGACGAGCCCATCCGAGCCGTCGCCCTCGCGCAATTCGTCGTGTCGGACGGCACCAATGGCGGCGAGGCGGTGGTGACCCTGAGCCAGACCTTGCGCAGCCGTGACCGGTTCGAGCGGGAGCTCTGGCTTCGGTCCTTGCGCGACCAGGTCATGCTGATGGCCGTCGCGGTCATCCTGGCCCTCTTCGGCCTGCAATTCGGCTTGCAGCCGCTGCTGCGCCTGCGCGATGCCGTGCGCCGCCGAGCCCCCGATTCACTCGAACCCCTGGACAGCGGCGACGTCCAGCAGGAGCTCAAGCCCCTTGTGACCGCGCTGAACGAAGCCCTCGCGCAGGTCCGCCGGCAGGTCGCCGCGCAGCGGCGCTTCGTCGCCAACGCAGCCCACCAATTGCGAACGCCGCTGACGTCGCTGAAGGCTCAGATCGGCGTCGGCCTGCGTGCTGCCGATGCCGACGCCGACGCGCCGCGCGAGGCGCTTGCAGGGATGAGGTCCACCGTCGAGGGCATGAAGCGCCTGTCCAATCAGCTTCTGTCCCTGGCCCGCGCCGAGCAGGGCAGCGCCCTGCTTCACCGCGAGACGCTCGACTTCGTCATGATCTGCCGCAATGCCGTGGAGAGTCTCGCTTTGACTGCCGTCGAACGCTCGATCGACCTGGCCTTCGAAGCGCCGTCGCCGCCTCTCAACGTCCATGGCCATGCCATGCTGCTGCGGGAGATGATCCTCAACCTGGTCGAGAACGCCTTGCGCTACACGCCGGAGGGCGGAGTGGTGACGGTGAAGCTGTCCGCCCAGGAAGGCATGGCGGTCTTGCGCGTGGAGGACAGCGGCCCAGGCATTCCCGAGATCGAGCGCGCGAAGGTGTTCGAGGCCTTCTATCGCCGCCTCGGCAGCGGGGTGGACGGCAGCGGCCTCGGCCTCGCCGTCGTGCGGGAGATCGTCGCATCCCACGAAGGTATGGTCGAACTGCAGGATCGGGCGGCAGGTCCCGGCCTGGCTGCCGTGGTGAGCCTGCCGGCGCTGCCGCCCTCCTGATCGTCGCGAGCTAGTTGGTCTCCTGCAAGGGAGCCGGACGCCACTTGGCGAGGCGGTGCTCGACCATGGTCATCAGATGTCCGGCCAGCAGGGCCACGACCATGATGATCACGATGGCCGCGAACATGCCGGCCGGATCGTAGGAGCCGCGGGCAATGCTGATCAGCTGCCCGATGCCGAAGCGTGAACCGACGAACTCGCCCACGATCGCGCCGACGATCGCCAGACCGAAGCTCACATGAAGGGAGGCGAAGATCCAGCTCATCGCCGCCGGAATTGTCACCGAGCGGGTGACGGCCCAGGGCGACGCGCCGAGGATCTGCGCATTGGCGATCATCGCCCGGTCGGCCTCGCGCACGCCCTGGAAGGCATTGGCGAACACCACGAAGAACACCATGATGAAGGCGAGCGCCACCTTGGACCCCAGGCCCAGGCCCAGGATCATCACGAAGATCGGCGCCAGCACGACACGCGGGATCGCATTGAACACCTTGATGTAGATCGAGAAGATGTCCGCCAGGAAGCGGTCGCGCCCGAGTGCGATGCCCACGACCACCCCGATCACGGCGCCCGCCACGAAGCCGATCGCGGCTTCCTCCATCGTGACCCAGAGCTGGTACCAGAGCGAACCGATGGAGGTCCCCTCGGTGGTCCACTCCCACAGGCGGGCGCCGATGGAGCTGGGCGCGGAATAGAAGAACGGATCGATCCATTGCAGCTGCGAGGCCAGCTCCCAGCCGCCGAGCAGGATGGCCAGAATGAACCAGCGCCAGAACAGCACCATGACGCGCCGGCGCCTGGCGGCGCGTGCCGCAGCCGCTTCGATCTCGGCATCGGAGGTTCCGGGAGCGAAAGCCGGCGGCCTGGCCTGCAGGGTCGTATCCATCATCGGCGTTCCTCCGTCATGCCGCTTCGCGTGCGGCGCTGGCATGCACCTCGTCGCGCAGATCGTTCCAGATGGTGCGGGAGATATCGATGAAAGCCTTGTCGTAGCGGATGTCCTCGACGATGCGCGGCCTTGCCAGCGGAATCGGGTAGACGGATTTCACCGTGGCCGGTCCCCGGGTCAGCACATAGACCTTGTCCGACAGGGCGATCGCCTCTTCGAGATCATGCGTCACGAAGATCACCGAGGCCTTGGCCTCGGACCACAGGCGCAGCAATTCGTCATGCATGAGCACGCGGGTCTGCACGTCGAGGGCCGAGAACGGCTCGTCCATCAGCAGGATCTGCGGCTCGTTGATGAAGGTCTGCGCCAGCGCCACGCGCTTGCGCATGCCGCCGGACAATTSATGCGGATACTTGTTTTCATGGCCCGAGAGATTGACCCGCGCCAGCCATGTGTGGGCGGCATCATAGGCTTCCCTGCGCGGCTTGCCGCGGAAGAGGGGGCCGGCAACCACGTTGTCGATGACATTGCGCCAGGGAAACAGCGCATCCGTCTGGAACGTGAAGCCGATGCGCGGATCGATGCCCCTCACCGGCCCGCCCATGACGCGGACCTCGCCACTCGACGGCCGGGCGAGCCCGGTCACCAGATTGAGCGTCGTCGACTTGCCGCAGCCGGTCGGGCCGACGACGGAGACGAATTCGCCCGGCGCCACGCTCATGTTGAAGTCCCTGATCGCCGTCATGGATTTGCCGCCCGGGGTCAGGAATCTGCGGCTGACATTGACCAGTTCGATTGCCGGTGTCACCGGATGGGAAGCGACCATGGTTTGATCCCGAACAGAAGCCAGGGGCGTTCCCGCCCGCCGCAAGCGCCCTCCCGATCCGGTTCGGTCGGAAGCTGCTCCTGGCCGGCGCGGCGAAAACGCCCGAAGAAAGCGGTTTACTTCACGTTCTTGACGAAGACCGTCGTATAGGTCTTCGACAGGTCGATCTGCTTGCCCTTGATGTCCTTGGAGAAACCGGACAGTACCTTCAGCACGGTCTCCGGGCCGCCGTCAGGCATCACCCCGTCCTGGGTGAACATCGCCTTGCCGGCTGCCAGGGCGGAAATATAGGCGTCCTTGTCCCCGACATAGAAATCCTTGGGCATCTTCTCGGTGATCTCGGCCGCGCTGTGGCTGCTGATGAAGCGCAGCGTTTTCACGAAGGCATTGGCAAGCTTCTGAGTCTCTTCCTTGTGGCTGTCCGCCCATGCGGTTTCCATATAGAGGGAGGCGGCAGGATAGGTTCCACCCAGGACGGCCTTGGTTCCTTCCATGGTCCGCATGTCGATCAGGACCTTGGCATCGCCCGTTTTCAGCAGGCGCGAGATCGTGGGTTCGGTCGTCATGCCCGCCTGGATCGCATCCTGCTGGATCGCGGCGATGAAGGTGTCGCCGGCGCCGACCGGAACGGAGGTGAACTCGCCGAGCTTCAGGCCCGCATTCACCGCGAGGTACTGGGTGAGGAAGTTGGTCGAGGAGCCAAGCCCGGTGACGCCCAGGCTCTTGCCCTTGAAATCGGCCGGCGATTTGATCTCTGGATGCTTGGCGGAGACCATCTCCACTTCGCCGGGCGCCTGGCTGAACTGCACGACGGATTCGACGAACTTGCCCTTGGCCTGCAGGTCGATGCAGTGGTCGTAGAAGCCGACCACGCCCTGGACGTTGCCCGCCAGCATCTCGTTTTCGGCATCGACGCCTGCCGGTTCATTCAGAAGCTCGACGTCGAGGCCCTCGTCCTTGAAATAGCCCAGGTCCTCGGCAAGCTTGGCGGGCAGGTAGATATGCTTTTCATAGCCGCCGACCATCAGCGTGATCTTGTCGGCCGCCTGGGCGAACGACGCGACGCTCATGGCCGCCGCGAAAGCGGCGGTGGCAAGCAGAATGCGTTTCCTCGACATGACGTCTCCCTTTGCATTTTTCGGCTCCTCCTTGTTCTCGCCCCGCAGGAACGGATGGAGGTGCTCGCCCAGTGAATAGCGCAGCCAGCTTTCAATCAGCTTACAACCATCGGCTCGCAATGTTGCGCAATACGGCCTCCTCGGGCCGGGTCGGCGGCCGGCTTCATCCTGGTGTTCGATCCGAGGGAGTTCTCGTGACATGGTGGAGCGAAGGACTTGGCCGATTCAGGGAACCCGTGAAACCGGTGCTGTGAGAGGCCGGGCCGGGCGTCCGGTCAATGATGGGCTGGATCGCCACGCCCCTGCGAGGCTTGTGATCACGGCGAAGGCTGGCTGGGTCGGTTCAACTTGAACCGTCATTGCGAGCGCAGCGAAGCAATCCATGGCGCAGCTCGTGCGGGACGATGGATTGCTTCGTCGGCTTCGCCTCCTCGCAATGACGGTGTTGGGATGGCCGGGGCGGCTTGCCAAGCCGTCAGCCACGCGCGACGAACCGGCCGGGCTCAGACCAGATCGTCATAGAGATCCCGCCAGCCCGGGTTCATAGCCTCGATCAGGGCCAGCTTGGCCTTCCGGGATCCGCCCTTGATCTGCTTCTCCCTGGCGATGGCGTCGAGCATCGACGCATGCGGCTCGTACCAGACCAGGAGCTTGCAGCCGTACCGGGAGGTGAAACCCTTGATGAGTCCTGTCCGATGCTCATGCGCCCGACGTGAAAGATTGGACGTCACGCCGGCATACAGGGTCCCGCTGGGCTTGTTCGCCATGATGTAGACGAAAGGCTGCATCAGGCCGGGAGCCTGTCATCGGGAGCAGGGGGACGCAACCTGTTCGATTGCTCTGCGGCGCCAAGCTGGATCGACTCGTCCCGAGGGGCCCGCGGGACGATGGATTGCTTCGTCGGCTTCGCCTTCTCGCAATGACGGTGTGGGGGCAGGGGCACTCCGGCGCGAGGGCACGATCGTCGAGATCCGGGTGATCGCGAGCATTGATCGGGATGACTCATCGTATCCGCAAATCACCCTTCGCCGCCGCTCAGCCCCCCACCCCCGCCGCATGGAACGCCAGCCCGAGATGGTCGCGGAAGGCGCGCACCGCCGGGGTCATCGCCAAGTCGCGCTTCCAGGCCAGGCCGGCATCCATGGTCGGCACCGGCTCGGCCAAGGCCCGCTTCTCGATCCGCTGGCCGTCCAGCGACCAGGGGCGGTAGACCATGTCGGACAGGATCGTCACCCCCATCCCGGCCGCGACCATCGAGCGGACCGCCTCGACCGAGGAGGTCTGGAACATGATGGTCGGCTGGTGCGGCGTGCGCTCCCAGTAGCGCTTGGCGGTGAAGGCGGCCTCGTCCACCGTCAGCATGATGTAGGGTTCTCGCGCCACGTCGGCCAGCGACACGCGCTCCTGCTTCTGCAGCGGGTGGTCGACCGGCAGCCAGAGATGGCGGGCGGAGCGGAACAGCGTCTCCGCCGCGATCTGGTCGGTGTTCTCCAGGTTCGAGGTCAGCATCACCGCGAGGTCGAGCTCGTCGCGCACCAGCCCGTCCTCGATCGCGGTGCGGTGGGTCTCGCGCAGCTCGACTGTCACCTGCGGATAGGCGCGGCGGAAGCGGGCCAGATAGGGCGGCAGGAAATAGCCGGCCACGGTGTAGGTGACGCCGACCCGCACCCGGCCCTCGACCGGCGCGGTGTGGCTGGAGACGCGCATCGCCTCCGCCACCGCCGCCGCGATGGCCCGGGCCTGCGGCAGGAAGCGCCCGCCCTCATGGGTCAGCGACACGCCGCTGGCATGGCGGAACAGGAGGCGCGTGCCGAGCAGGTCCTCGAGCTGGCGGATCGCCGCCGTGACCGCGGATTGCGAGACGTTCAGCTCCACCGCCGCCTGGCTGATCTGGCCGAGCTCCGCCGCGGCGATGAAGTAGCGGACCTGGCGGAAGGAGAAGGCCAACCGGCACCTGCAACCTGAGGTCGAGCGATATCGGAAAATCAGATATCGATCTGAAGAAGATACTATTTCACAGGGCCGTGGCGCGGCGCAATGATGGGCCAACAACCGGCCCGGACCCGAACGGCATCGCCCTTCGGCCAAGCGGCCGGATCCAGACAGAGAGGCCTCCATGCGCGGTCCGCGCCACCGCACCGGCGTGCCCTCGAGCGGTTTGAAAGGCTCTGACGCATGACCGAGATCAACTGCGACATGGGCGAGGGCTTCGGCCTGTACCGGATGGGCGACGACGACGCGCTGATGCCGCTGATCTCGGTCGCCAACGTCGCCTGCGGCTTCCATGCCTCGGACTTCAACCACATGCGCCGCACGGTGCAGCTGGCCAGCAAGCACGGCGTGCGGGTCGGCGCCCATCCGTCGCTGCCCGACCTGCAGGGCTTCGGCCGGCGCGAGATGAAGATCGGCCGCGACGAGCTGGCCAATTGCATCATCTACCAGATCGGCGCGCTGAAGGGGTTTCTGGACGCCGAGGGCATGCGGCTGAACCACATCAAGCCGCATGGCGCGCTGTACGGCATGGCGGCGCAGCAGGAGCCGATCGCGCATGCGGTCTGCGACGCGGCGGACGTGTTCCGGGTGCCGATCCTGGGCATGGCCGGGACGCTGCACGAGACGGTGTATCAGAGCCGCGGCCACCGTATGGTGTCGGAGTTCTATGCCGATCTCGACTATGGCGACGACGGCTACCTGGTGATCGTGCGGTCGCGCGGCGCCATCGACCCGAAGCGGGCGGCGGAGCGGTCGCTGCGGGCCCTGACCGAGGGCAAGGTCGCGTCCCAGGGCGGCAAGGATATCGCGGTGACGCCGGATTCGATCTGCATCCATTCCGACACGCCGAACGCGGTCGATGTGGCGCGCGCCGTGCGCGACGCCATCGGCCCGTTTTTGCGCGCGGCGTGAGGGCGGGACGGTGAAGACGCTGCTGATCGCCAATCGCGGCGAGATCGCCTGCCGCATCATCCGCAGCGCCAAGGCGCTGGGCCTGGCCACCGTGGCGGTGCATTCCGACGCCGATGCCAAGGCGCTGCATGTGGCGCTGGCCGACCGGGCGGTGCATATCGGCCCGTCCAAGCCGGCCGAGAGCTATCTGAAGATCCGCGCGATCCTGGGCGCCGCCCGCAGCAGCGGGGCCGATGCCGTCCATCCCGGCTATGGCTTCCTGGCCGAGAATGAGGGCTTCGCCCGGGCGGTGGCCGAGGCCGGCCTCACCTGGGTCGGGCCGACGCCGGAATCGATCGAGGCGATGGGCGACAAGGCCCGCGCCCGCGCCTTGGCCGAGGCCGCCGGGGTGCCGGTGCTGCCCGGCAGCCGGCGCTTCGCCGAGGGCGAGCTGGAGGGCATCGAGGCGGCCGGCGACGCGGTCGGCTACCCGCTGCTGGTCAAGGCCTCGGCCGGCGGCGGCGGCATCGGCATGCGGGTGGTCGACGCGCCGGCGGACCTGCGCAAGGTGGCGGAGTCGACCCAGGGCATGGCGGCACGCAGCTTCGGCGACGGCGCATTGTTCCTGGAGCGCTATGTCCGCAACGCCCGGCATGTCGAGGTCCAGGTGTTCGGCTTCGGCGACGGCCGCGCCATCCATCTGTTCGAGCGCGAATGCTCGGTGCAGCGCCGGTTCCAGAAGATCGTGGAGGAGAGCCCCTCCCCCGGAATCGCCGCCGCCACCCGCGCCCGGATGACCACGGCGGCGGTGGCCCTGGCCGAGGCGGTGCGCTATCGCGGCGCCGGCACCATGGAGTTCGTGGTCGACGCCGACAGCGAGGCGTTCTTCTTCCTGGAGATGAACACCCGCATCCAGGTCGAGCATCCGGTGACCGAGGCGGTGACCGGGCTGGACCTGGTGGCGCTGCAGCTGCGCCTGGCCGCCGGCGAGGACCTTTCCCTGCGGCAGGAGGACATCCGCCAGCAGGGCCATGCCATCGAATGCCGGCTCTATGCCGAGAACCCGGCGAAGATGTTCCTGCCGCAGCCCGGCACGCTGGCGCGGCTGGCGCTGCCGGTGGGGATGGCAGGCATCCGCGTCGACACCGGGGTGCGCCAGGGCGACACGGTGACGCCGTTCTACGACCCGATGATCGCCAAGATCATCGCCCATGGCCCGGACCGCGCCGCCGCCATCGACCGGATGCTGGCGGCGCTGGACCGGGTCGAGGTCGAGGGGCTGGTGGCCAACGCGCCGTTCCTGGCGCGCGTGATCGGGCACCCCGCCTTCCGCGACGGCCGCACCACCACGAGCTTCGTCGACACTTACAAGGCCGAATTGATCGGCTGAGCGAAACCGGGAAGACAGGGCAGGCAGGGAGACAGGGATGATCTACGAGACGCCGGCATTCCGGCCCGGGGGCGACCGGTACATGCTGATCGAGTTCGGCAACGAGATGAATCTCGAGCTGAACTTCATGGCCCAGGGCCTGGCCACCGCCATCGCCGAGCAGAAGACCAAAGGCGTGATCGAGACCGCGCCCTGCTTCGCGTCGATGCTGATCCATTACGAGCCGGACGAGATCTCCTACGCCGACCTGTCGCGCGAGCTGGAGCGCCTGATCGCCGCCCTGGGCCCGTCCGACGACATCGAGCTGGAGAGCCGGATTTTCTACTTCCCGACGGTCTATCTCGACCCCTGGACCCGCGACTGCGTGCAGGACTACATCGCCAAGATCGCGCCGAAGCAGACCGACCCGGAATTCGTGGCCGAGCTGAACGGGCTGTCGGACGTGGCCCAGTTCGTCCAGGTCCATTCCGGCACCGAATACTGGGTGGCGGCGCTGGGCTTCTGGCCCGGCCTGCCCTTCATGATGGCGCTGGACCCGCGCTGCAAGCTGACCGCGCCGAAATACAACCCGCCGCGGACCTGGACGCCGAAGGGCACGGTCGGGATGGGCGGCGCCTCGACCGCGATCTATCCCGAGCACCTGCCCGGCGGCTACCAGATCTTCGGCCGCATCCCGGTGCCGATCTGGGACCCGGAGAAGCGCTTCGACGTGTTCACGGAGTCGATCTGCCTGTTCCGCCCCGGCGACCGGGTGAAGTTCGTGCCCTGCACGGTCGAGGAGTTCGAGGAGGCGGAGCAGCGCGTCGCCGACGGCAGCTACGTCTACAACGTGGTCGAATACCAGAAATTCTCCGTCCGCCAATACAAACGCTGGGTCGGGTCGCTCGACCTCGCCCGCCGGTTCTGAGGAGGCCCGCATGCTCGACGTGATCAAGCCGGGGCTCGAGACCTCGGTGCAGGACTGGCCGGGCCGGATCGGCTTCTGGAACCAGGGCTTTCCGCCCTCCGGGCCGATGGATTCCTGGTCCTTCCGCCTGGCCAATGTGCTGGTCGGCAACGCGCCCGGCGCGGCCGGGCTGGAGTGCCAGTTCCTGGGGCCAACACTGAGATTCCAGCGCGACGGCGTGATCGCCGTGACCGGCGCCGACATGCAGGCGGCGCTGGACGGCGAGCCCTTGCCGATGTGGCAGTCGGTGGCGGTCAAGGCCGGCCAGACCCTGGCCATGGCCTTCGCCCGCACCGGCGCCCGCACCTATATCGCGGTGGCCGGCGGCATCGAGACCGAGCCCTGGCTGGGCGCCCGCGCCACCTTCCACAAGGCCGGGGTCGGCGGCATGAACGGCCGGGCGATCAAGGAGGGGCAGTCGGTGCCGGTGGCCGAGGCGGCGGGCCAGCCCGGGCGCCGGGTGAAGGCCGAGGCGCGGCCGGACTTCGCCAAGGCGAAGCGCTGGACCGTCGAGGTGGTGGCCGGGCCGAACGACGACTGGATCGACGCCGCGGGACATGAGCGCTTCCTGTCGGCCGACTGGAAGCTGTCGGCCAAGTCCGACCGCACCGGCTTCCGCCTGGACGGGCCGCAATGGAGCTTCACCGACAAGGCGACGGACAAGGCGCCGGAGCACGGGTCGCTGCCGTCCAACATCATCGACCAGGGCTATCCGCTGGGCGCCATCAACCTGGCCGGGCAGACGCCGATCATCCTGGTCAATGACGGCCCGTCGATGGGCGGCTTCATCAACCCCTACACCGTGCCGCAGGCCGCGTTCTGGAAGCTGGGCCAGTCGCGGCCCGGCGAGATCTACAACTTCAAGGCGGTCTCGGTCGACGAGGCCCAGGCCATGGCCCGCCGGCTGCGCGAACTGTGCTCTGAGGCATCGATCGAGACCGCGTAACCAGCAGGCAGCCGGGGCTTAGCCCTGGCTGCTCCACTTTTCCTGTCATTGCCGGGCTTGACCCGGCAAWCCAGGGCGGCCCGAGCAGCTCTTCGTGGCCCTGGATCACCGGGTCAAGCCCGGTGATGACACCAAGGGAACACATCTGACGACAGGGAAGTCCATGGCGACCGAAGTGAAGACCCAGACCGCGGGCAACATGTGGAAGGTGCTGGTCAAGCCCGGCGATACGGTGGCGGCCGGCGACACGCTGTTCATCATGGAGGTGATGAAGATGGAGGTGCCGCACGAGGCGCCGGTGGCCGGCACCGTGTCCTCCGTCCATGTCGAGGAGGGCGCCGAGGGGCTGGACGCCGACCAGACGGTGGTGGTGATCGGCTGACCGGGCCGAACCGGGATGGCGTTGGGCGTGTTGACTGGTGGAACGCAGCGTAAGGGAGCCCACCATGGATCCGCTCGTGATCTTGAAGCGCAGCCAGCCCGGCGACCGGCTGGAGGTGACGAATTCGAACGGCGACACGGATGACATCGTCGTCGCCGAGGTCGATCTGGAGAAGCAGCAGATCATCCCGGAACAGGGCAACGCCATCGCCTTCGGCGATGTCGGCAAGGTGGTGAACCACAGCGACAAACGGCACCGGACGGACTGACGGCGCCGCGGCTCAGAAGCTGGGCGGGGTGATCGCCCAGATCACCTGGGTGATGCCGGGGCCCGGGTTGCGGTAGCGGTGCGGCCGGGTGCTGGCGAGGGCGAAACTGTCGCCGGCGCCCAGCACGTACAGCTTTTCGTCGACCCACAGCTCCAGCGCGCCGGACAGGATGAAGGCGGCCTCCTCGCCCTCATGGGTGTAGCTGTCGGCGCTGCCGGCGCCGGGCTGGATGGTGCACAGCAGCAGCTCCAGCTTGCCGTCGAGATTGGGCACCAGCAGCTCGTCGGTCAGGCCGAGGCCGCCCATGTCCAGCACCTTGCGCCGGCCGGCGCGGACCACGACCCGGTCTTCGTCGTCCCGTGGCGCGGGGTCGCGGAAGAACCAGCCGATGGTCACACCCATGGCGCTGCTGATCAGCTGCAGCTGGCGGATCGTCGGCGTCGACAGCCCGCGCTCGACCTGCGACAGGTGGCCGACCGACAGGCCGGTGGTGGCCGCCAGCCTGGTCAGGGTCAGGCCGCGCTGCTGCCGCAGCTCGCGGATCTGCGGCCCGATCGTGTCGACCGGATCGCCGGGGGACGGATCGGAGTCCACCGTCTGCAGCTCCGGATCGGTGTTCTCGCCTTCGGTCATCATCCGTCTCTCCAGCGGATCGGCCTGCCGCCGCCCGCCTCAGATTGCCTCTCCCGCCTGGCGGGAGAGGTCGGGCGTCCGGAGGACGACCGGGTGAGGGCTGGTCCGGGCCTCGACAAAGAACCCTCACCCGGAGCCGCTTCGCGTCTCCGACCTCTCCCGCAAGCGGGAGAGGCAACGCAAAGGAGCATCCGCCCCCGCCTCACGCCCGCCGGGCCTTGACGTCGCGCAGGATCTCGCGCGCGGCGTTGTGGCCCGGAATGCCGGAGACGCCGCCGCCCGGATGCATCGACGAGCCGCAGATGTAAAGCCCCCGGAACGGCGTGCGGTAATCGGCATAGCCGGAGACCGGGCGCTGGAAGAACAGCTGGTCGGTCGACAGCTCGCCATGGAAGATGTGGCCCTGCGGCAGGGCGACGATGCGCTCGATGTCCGGCGCCACCAGCAGCTGGGCCTCGATCACGTCGTTGGAGAAGCCGGGGGCGTATTCCTCGATCGTGTCGAACACCGTCTTGCGGAAATTCTCCTTCTCCGTCGCCCAGTCGCCGCCCTTCAGCGTGTAGGGGGCATGGCCGCCGAACAGGTTGACGACATGCTTGCCGGGCGGGGCCAGGCTGTCGTCGACGATGGTCGGCACCACCGGGGTCAGGAACGGCCGGCTGGAGTACCAGCCGTACTTCGCGTCGTCATAGGCCCGTTCGAGATAGTCGATGTCCGGCGCGATGTGCATGTAGGTCGGGTAGCTGAAATTGCCCAGCGCGCCGTCGGCCTTGACCTTGTCCAGGATGCGGTATTGCGGCGGCCGCTCGCAGGCGATGTTCATCTTGAAGGCGGTGGAGAAGCTGCGATAGCCGCGGATCTCGCGCAGCACCTCGGCCGGCAGATGCGCCTCGCCGATCATGTCGAGATACAGCGTCTTGGCGCTGGCGTTGGAGACGATGATCCGGGCGGAATAGGTGTCGCCCTTGGTCGTGGTCACCGCGGTGGCGCGGTCGCCGGTCAGCCGCACCTCCGCAATCTCCGCCTCGGTGACATGGTCGACGCCGATGGTCCGGCCGTAGGAGGCCAGCGCCTGGGTGATCGCCCCCATGCCGCCCTTGATGAAGCCCCAGCCGCCGGCGCCCTCATGCTCGCCCATGATGTGGTGCATGATGACGTAGGCCGACCCCGGGGTCTTCGGCCCGGCGAAGGTGCCGATCGAGGCGTAATAGGCCAGGACGGCCATCACCCGGTCGTCCTCGAACCATTCGCGCAGGAAATCGTAGGCGCTCATGCTCAGCATGTCGGCGACGCGGTACATCTTGCGGCCGATCTTGCGGTGCCGCCACAGCAGGGACGCGCCGTCGCGGAAGCCGCGCCAGTCGCGCCTTGCCGGGTCGACCGGCGTCTCCCACAGCAGCTTGCGCACGATCTGCGCCGCCTCCTGCAGATAGCGGTCGAATTCGGGATAGATCGCGGCGTCCTTCTTCGAGAACTTGGCGAAGCTGGCCTGGGTCTTGGCCATGTCGTCGGAGAAGACGATGTAGTCGTCATTCGATACCGGCGAGATCATGTCCGAGCAGGGCAGCACCTCCAGCCCGTGCTTCTTGAGCTCGAAGTCGCGGATGATGCGCGGGTGCAGCAGGCTCATCAGGTAGGAGAAGATCGAGGCGCGGAAGCCGGGCGCGATCTCCTCGGTCACCGCGGCGCCGCCCAGCACCTTGCGGCGCTCCAGCACCAGCACCTTGAGGCCGGAGCGGGCCAGGTAGTTGGCGCAGACCAGGCCGTTATGGCCGGCGCCGATGATGATGGCGTCGTAGCGCTTGGCCGCCGCCGCGCCGTCGGGCTGGGAAGGGGAAGTCGTGGTCATCGCTCTCTCTATTCGGCGGCGGCGCGGTGGGCCGGGGCGGGATGGTCGGCCATGCCGCGGCGGACCATGTCCTGGAAGGCGTGCACGGCATGCTCGTGCTTGGGCGACAGCGGCCCGCGCTGGTAGATGCCGGCGTTCAGGTTGCGCTGCACCCCGGTGATGATGTCGAGGTCTTCGCTGACGATCTGGGCCGACCAGTCGATCGACTGGCGGTTCTCCGCCGCCTTCTCCGGCGAGACGTCGGTGAAGAAGTACCAGTTGATGTGGCGCAGCCGGCCGGCGCCCAGCGGCTCCAGCGTCGCGATCGAGCTGCCCCAGTCGTACAGGTTCAGCATCAGGAACGGGAAGCGGTAGAAATAGACGCCGCGGGTCAGCCCGCCATCCCGCTTCGGCGCGTGCAGGTGGAACATCTCGTCATGCACGTCGATGCTGTAGCGCTCCATGTCCAGCGAGGCGCAGAGGCCGGGATGCATGGTCCGGCAGTGGTAGCATTCGAGGTAGTTCTCGCCATAGGTCTTCCAGTCGACCTCGCAGTCGCGGTTCTTCTCGGCGAACCAGTGCTGCTGCTCCAGCGGATAGTCGGCGGCCAGGGCGTCGATCGGGCCCAGCCAGTCACGCAGCCCCTGCCCTTCCGGCGCGATGCGCAGGAAGACCAGGCCGCGCCACTCCTCGGCGGCGATGCGGTACAGGCCCCATTCCGCCGGGTCGAAGGCGGGGGCGGAGCCGAAATCCGGCGACCGCTTCAGCTTGCCGTCCAGCGTGTAGCTCCAACTGTGATAGGGGCAGACCACCAAGCGCGGGCATTGCCCCTCCGGCTTGGTCAGCAGCTGGGCGCCGCGGTGGCGGCAGACATTGTGGAAGGCGCGGACCTGCCCGTCCTCGCCGCGGATGGCGAAGACCGGATAGCCGGCGACCGTGCCGGTGACGTAGTCCCCCGGATTGCGCAGCCGGGCGGACCAGGTGAACAGCATCCAGTGCCGGGCGAAGATGCTTTGGCGCTCGGCCTCATAGCGCTCCGGGTCGCGGTACCAGGCGGCGGGCAGGGTCCAGGTGAAGCCGTCCGCCGCGGTGGGGCTCGTCATTGTCATGGTGCAACCTCTCGGTCGGTTGCCGCCGGCTCGCGGCCAGCGCGCAGGATCTGCAGGATCACCAGCAGCAGGGTGACGGCGAACAGCACGGTGGCCGCCGCCGCGATGGTCGGGTCCACCCGCTCGTTGATGCCGTCCCACATCTTGCGCGGCAGGGTGTAGACCGCGCGGGCGGCGATGAAGAGCGTGACCACGATCTCGTCCCAGGAGGTGAGGAAGGCGAAGACCGCGCCGGCCAGGATGCCGGGCAGGATCTGCGGCAGGATCACCCAGCGGATGGTCTGGGACTGCGAGCCGCCGAGCGAGCGCGACGCCTGGTCCTGGCGCGGGTCGACCGAGGCCAAAGCGGCCGAGACCGTGACCAGGACATAGGGCGCAGCCAGCAGCGTGTGCGCCAGGATCACCCCGGCGAAGCTGTCGAGCAGGCCGATGCCGGCGAAGAAGCGGTAGAAGGCCAGCGCCGAGACCACCGGCGGCACGATCAGCGGCGCCAGGGCCAGCATCCGGGCGAGCTCGCCCAGCGCCGAGGACAGCCGCCACAGCCCGATCGCCGCCAGCGTACCCAGCGCGACCGACAGCGCGGTGACGGCGAGGCCGATGCCGAGGCTTTGCAGCATCGCCGAGCGCCACTGCTCGTCGCCGAACAGGGTCTCGTAATGCTGGAAGGAGATGCCGTCGGTCGGCAGCGACAGATAGCGGTTCGGCGTCACCGACAGCGGCATCGCCACCAGGGTCGGCAGCATCAGGAACAAGAGCACGGCCCAGCACAGGGCGACGAGGACGGACCAGCGCATCAGGCCCCTCCCCCGAACAGGCGGCGGACATCGACGACGCGGGACAGCGCCGCGATCAGAAGCAGGACCGACAGCAGCAGCACCGACGCCATCATGGTGCCGACGCCCCAGCGCACGGTCTGGAAGATCTGCAGCCGGACGTATTCGGCGATCATCACCACCTTGCCGCCGCCGAGGATCGCGGGCGTCACCAGGAAGCCGAGCGACAGCACGAAGACCAGCAGGCTGGCGGCGAAGATGCCGGGCAGCGACAGCGGCAGGAACACCTTGGCGAAGGTGCGCAGCGGCCCGGCCCCGAGCGAGCGCGAGGCGGCGCCGAGGGTCGGGTCGATGCCCTTCATCCCGGCATAGAGCGGCAGCACGGCGTAGGGCACCATGTAGTGCACCATGCCGACCAGCACGCCGAACTCGTTGCGCACCAGTGGCAGCGGCTCGGTGATCAGGCCGAGGCCGGCCAGCGCCCCGTTCACCAGCCCCTCGCTGCGCAGCAGCGTCAGCCAGGCGAAGGCGCGGACCAGCACCGACACCCAGAACGGCACCAGCACGAAGGCGGTGATCCAGACCCGGTGCCGCGGCGAGGCGTGCAGCATGACATAGGCGACGAGATAGCCCAGGACCACGGCGCAGAGCGTGGTCCAGGCGGCGACGCGGAAGGTGGTCCACAGCACCCGCTGCATGGCGTCGGAGTCCACCAGCCGCTGGTAGTTGCCGAGGCCGGGCGCCGGGTCGGTGACGCTGATCCACAGGATGTTGGCCAGCGGCAGCAGGTACAGCAGCAGCAGCGCCGCCATCAGCGGCAGCACCAGCCCCCAGGCCGCCGCCGGCGTCCGGCGCCGGGCGACGGCTGGGGGTGCGCTGGCGTAGGCGGCGCGTGCTGTCATGCCTCAGCTCGCGATCAGGTCGAGGAAGTCGTTCTGCACGGTGTCGTAGTTCTCGGCGTACCAGGCACTGTCGATCGGGATCTGGCGCTTGTAGTTCGGCTCGTAGCCGCAATCGATCTTCTGCAGCTCCGGCGTCAAACTGGCGCTGGCGGCTGGGTTGGCCGGGCCGTTGCCGAGCAGCTTGAGGAGCTCGACCTGCCGCTCCGGGTTCTGGGTCGAGGCGATGAAGTCGAACACCGCCGGCCCGGCCGGGTTCTTCGCCAGCACCGGCAGCACGCCGGGGGCGACGATGCCGTGGTCCCAGGTCCAGGTGATCTTGCCGCCGGAATCCCGGTCCAGCACCGAGGCCCGGGTGCACCAGATCGGGCCCATCGTCACCTCGCCCTCGCGGAACAGCTGCTGGCTTTCCGCCCCGCCGCCCCACAGCAGGAACTGGTCGCGGTTGTCCTTGATGATGGCGAAGGCCTTTTTCACGTCGAGCGGATACAGCTTGTCCGGCTCGACCCCCGACCCGAGCAGCACCGCCTCCAGCGACCCGACCAGCCATTTGTAGATCRCGCGCTTGCCGGGAAAGTCCTTGAAGTTCAGGTAGTCCTTGAAGCCGTTCGGCGTCTTGCCGCCGGTCTTCTCCAGGCTGAAGGCGTTGACGGTCGAGTACATGTAGGCGGCGCAGCCATATTCGAAGGTGAATTCCGGCCGCACCTTCGCCTTGTCGACCTTGGAATAGTCATAGGGCTGGATCAGCCCCTGCTTGCTGAGGATCGGCAGGTAGAAGCCGTCGGCGTCGGTGCAGTCCCACACCACATTGCCGCTCTCGATCATCGCCTTGATCGCGCCGGGCGTCGGCTCGGCGCCCAGCACCGTGACCTTGAGGCCGCTGTCCTTGGTGAAGGGGTCGCCCCAGGCCTTGCCCCAAGCCGGCACGGCGTCGCCGCCGAAGTTGACCACCACCACCTCCTGCGCCGCGGCCCTGGCCGGGCCGGAGACGAGCAGCGGCGTGACGCCGAGCGCGCCGAGCACGGCCAGGAAGCCGCGCCGGTCGATGTGTCCGTCGGCGAACCGCTCCGCCGCGATGGAAGCGAGATCCGCGCGATATCGAGATGCCGTCATTGGAACCCCCTGTCTGTTTCAGGCCGAGCTGTCGTCGGCTTCGTCTTCGATCAGAACGGTGGCCTCCGGCGCCCAGCCGACCCAGGCGGTGGCACCGAGGCCGAGATCCGGCGCCGCCGCCCAGGCGAAGCCGGTCGCGGTCAATGGGCCGAAGGCGTCGGTGCCGACCACCACCTGGCGGGTGGCGCCGAGATAGGCGATGTCGAGGATGCGGCCGGGCACCCGGTTGGCCATCTCGTGCGGCTCCTGCGCCGCGACCCGCAGCTTCTCCGGCCGCAGCGCCAGCAGCACGCCGCGGCCTTCGGGCGGCGTCGCAGTGCCGCGATGCAGCACCACGGCGCCGCCGGTCTCGAGCCGGATCAGCTCGCCGTCGCGGCCGGCCATGCGGCCGGCGATACAGTTGCTCTTGCCCAGGAATTCGGCGACGAAGCGGGTGCGCGGCCGCTCATACAGCTCGTCCGGCGCGCCGGCCTGGACCAGCCGGCCGCGATTCATCACCGCCACCCGGTCGGCCATCGACAGCGCCTCGTCCTGGTCGTGGGTCACCAGGATGAAGGTGGCGCCCAGGTCGCGATGCAGCGTCTTCAGCTCCAGCTGCATCTCGGCGCGGAGCTGACGGTCGAGCGCGCCGAGCGGCTCGTCGAACAGCACGATGTCGGGGTCGAACACCAGGGCGCGGGCCACGGCGACGCGCTGCTGCTGGCCGCCGGAGAGCTGCCTGGGATGGCGGTCGTCGAAGCCGTCCAGCCGCACCCGGGCGATGGCGCCGGCGACCTTCTCCGCGATCATCGCCCGCGACACGCCGCGGACCCGCAACGGATAGGCGATGTTCTCGGCCACCGTCATGTGCGGAAACAGGGCATAGCCCTGGAACACCATGCCGAAGTTGCGCTTCTCCGGCGGCACGGCGGTGACGTCGCGGCCATCGACCGCGATCCGGCCGGCACTGGGCGCGACGAAGCCGGCGATCATCATCAGCAGCGTGGTCTTGCCGGAGCCGGAGGGGCCGAGCAGGGTCAGGAACTGACCGCCCGGGATGTCGAGCGACACGTCGTCGACGGCGCGGACCGGGCCGTAGCGGCGCGACAGCCGGGTCAGCGCCAGGCCATGTGCCCTCGCGGCGGCCTTGGGGGCTTGCGCTCGATCGGCCCGCATCAGCATCGATCCTGCCTCCTGCGATCTTTTTCATTCTTGTGAAAGAAGCCTGGAGGCGATGACGGAGCGTGTCAAGGATCAGAAAGGCTGCATAGATGCGGAATTCTGATCGCCGTGGAGGATCGCTGCCTTCGTCTTGGGCAGATGCCCGTTTTCAATCCTGTGAAAATCGAGCAAACGGCTCAGCCTGGACTCGTCCCGTCCGTTGCAGTTTCATCGACGGAACGGCGCGGCGCCCCCATCTGAATCGGCATGCAAGCGGAAAGCGGGATCCTGAGCCGGGTGACGATCCGGCCCGTCGGGGGCGACAAGCCGGGCATCGAGGCCCGGCTGCCCTACGACCGGGCCATGATGCAGCGGCTGATGGCGGCGTTCCCCCGCGCCCGCTGGCGCGAGGCGGAGGGGGTGTGGTTCATCCCCGGCACCACCGCCGAGCGCCGGCTGACCCGCTTTCTGGCCGACCAGCTGCCGGACGGCGCCGACCATGCGGACGCCAAGGGCCGCGACGCCCATGAATTCGATCCGATCGAGAGCCGCTATCTGGAGGTCGCCGACGAGCTGCTGGTCCGCACCCCCTACTCCCGCACCGTGGTCGAGCAGATGCACGCCATCCCGTGGTCGTGGTGGGACGCCGAGACAAAGACCTGGCATGTGCCGTTCCGGTCCTATGACGAGCTGTGGCGGCGCTGGCCGGAGATCGAGGCCGCGGCCCGCCGCAACGAGCCGGAGGAGCGCCGCAAGCGCCGGGAGGCCGAGTGGACGCCGGAGCGGCAGCGCCGCGCCGCGCTCCTGGCCGCCGAGCGCCGCCGGCACCGCTATCCGGTGCTGGCCGGCGACCCGCCGCCGCTGGAGCTGCCGGTGATGACCGAGCGGTTCGGCATGCTGGTGTTCACCGGGACCGATGGCGAGATCGCGGACATCCCCGACCCGGCCGGCATCTACGCCCATGCCGACCCGGCGGCCGGCGACTATGTCTGGGTCCGCTGGCGCCGTCCGTCGCTGGAGGAGCTGATCGGGGTCTGGCCCGCCCGCGCGGAGGCCGGCCCGGCCGAGCAGACCCGCGGCTGGTGGCAGCCGACCCGCGAGGAGCTGCGCCAGGCCCGGCGCACCGCCCGCATCCGCGAGCGGCTGCAGGAGCGCCGCCGGGTGGACGCCGAAGCGGCGCCGTAGCCGGACGATTACAAACCGACCTCACAGTCTGTTTTTTCCCCAGCCGGCACGCTATGTCTGTCGGACACGACCCGCCCGGCGGCGAGTACCCGCCTCGGCCTTGTGAGAGAGCATGGACAACGCCACCCGTTCCGAACGTTCCCGCGCCGCCGCCATCCAGGCGGCGCTCGCCGTCATCGCCCGCGACGGTCCCGGGCGGCTGACGCTCGACGCCATCGCGCGCGAGAGCGGCATCAGCAAGGGCGGGGTGATGCACCATTTCCGCACCAAGGAAGCGGTGGTGACCGCCCTGCTGGAACACCTGACCGAGCGCTTCGGAAAGTTCACCCAGGACTATCTGGCCGAGATCGGCCCCGACAGGCCCGGTGCCTTTCTGGAAGCGCAGATCGCGACGCTGCGCGAATCCCTCGCCACGCCACACTCCGCCTTCCTCGCCATCCTCGGCGCAGTGGCCGAGAACCCCGACCTCCTCTCCATCAACCGAGAGGCGGACGCCCAGGCGCTCAAGGCCGTCAAGGCCGAGGCCGCCGATCCGGAGCTGGCGGTCCTGCGCTGGATGGCGGCCAGGGGCCTGCACATCATGACGCTGCTGGGGACCTGCCCCCTGTCCGTGGAGGAGCGCGACCGGCTGTTCGACCGCCTGATCGACGATGCGCGATCGCCCGCCCTCGCGAAGATCGCGAAGCCGGCCTCCGCGTCCCGCGGCCGGAAGCGCGGCGCCGGCTGACGGCGAGCCCGCATTCCCCTGTCAGGAAGCTCGTGAGATCCAGCTCAGTATCGTCGCCACTCACACCTGCCAAACGCGCGACCAGTCGAACCCCTGATTGGGGTCCCAGCCGTAGCGTTGAACGGGGTTTACATCTTCGTGGCCAACGACCCGGCCTTTTGTCCGAGGGATCCCATAGCGCTCGCAGATCTCGGTCACCAGCTCGGAGAGTCTGGCATACATCTTCTCGGTGTAAGCGCTGGAAGACGGTGTCTTCGCACCGAATGACAGGATTTCGATGGCGACCGCGTAGTCGTTCGGCCGCTTGCTGACATCGTAGTTCACCGGCTTGGCGTCCTCGCCCCACCTCGCACGGAAGTACGCGTAGTCGGACCACTCCTGACCGCCCGGCCGACCCACGAACGTTGCCTCGGGGCGGCTCGGCACCGGCTTCAGCTTTGAATCGAGCCAGACCGAGTCGGCCGGGTATGTCGCCCAGTCGAAGTGGTAGAGCAATTTGCGCCACCCATTGCCGGCCTCGTCGTACTGCGCCTGGACCGGAGCCTTGATGCCCGCGTGCCAGGCCTGATTCTCTTCTTCGACGAACTGGTAGAGAATGCCTTCTTTGTCGATCACGTAGTGGGCGCTCGCCGAAGTCGTGAATTCCTTCCGCACCGCCTCGAAGCTGTTCGTGCCGGTGATGTGACACACGACATGCGTCGGCGGGGCAGAGCGTCCAGGCGTCATCTTCCCGGGAAAGCGCCGCTCCTTGGGCACCTTGGGGTTCCAGGCCATGATCCCTCTCCTGTGGTTTGCGAGCACCCTTCCCGGCCGGCTTGGCTGGTCTGGAGGCGCCACGATTGAATTCCGGCTCGACTACTTGCGGATGTTGAACTCGACCGGCTTGCCGTTGGCGACGCCGTCGAACAGGACGAGCACGCGGTAGGCCGTTGTGCTTTCGTCAAGCACGAGGAGCGTTTCCGCGCTGTCGGTGGCTGCGACGCCGGGAAGTGGTCCGAGCGGCTTCGCGACTTCTCCGTCCTTGCCGCTCCAGAACCAGACCGATGACAAAGGCCATGGCGGTGTCCTCTGTTCTTCGCAGGTGAACTTCTGGTCCCCGCGCTCATCATCGCTTCGGCCCGACAGGATGAGCACGCCGTCCTTGACCTTGGCGAGATCACGAATCCCGACATTGTCGCCGAGCGCCAGCGGGCTGGTCGCCTCTCGGGCTTCGGTCTTCTCGAAATGCGGCTTCACCGTCCAGGCGTTATCAGACCGGATGATGTCGGCCCGGGCGGCAACGGTCGACAGCGCTGTCAGCGCAATAAAATAAAATAGGCGCATTGAATGAGCCTCAAAATAGGAACAAACCCCGCGTCTCAAATGGGGTGCACTATATTCTACCGAGAGATCTGAGCACTTGTTTTCGCACTATACAGAAGAATGGGAGATCGGCAAAGAACCCTGGCGGCGGACCGCCGCCAGGGCTTCCGATCCCCGCAGGCACCCCGAAGCGCCTCAGGCGCTCTCGCGGGCATCGATCGATGTTGATAAAAACCGTCCAGACGGTTTGCAAATTCGGAAATCCGCTGTTATGGTCTTCTCACACGAGATCGAGAGGACGACGGCATGGCACAGGGCGCTCCGCACCCGGCAGGGGAACGCGGCATCGGCGGAACCGGCGGGCAGCCGGCCACAGAACGATGGGATGCCGAGCGTTTTCGCATTGCCTTTCCCGCATGCGAGACCTTTTCAAAACTCCAAACGTCGTCATTGCGAGCGCAGCGAAGCAATCCACGGGCCGCACGCACCGGCCCCTGGATTGCTTCGTCGGCTTCGCCTCCTCGCAATGACGGCGAGGGATGGGAGTTGTGGAAAGATCTCGCAAGCGGGAGAGGCAACACCAAATTCGATCTCATCGGCGTGATCTGATTCAAATCCGAACATCGGCGCCGCGGCGCTGACCACGACCTGACGGCGGCGCCGTCAACACCTCTCAATTCCCCGCATCAACGACGACCGCACTCTCCGGGATCTCCCGGCAGAGAACGGCTCCCTGCAGCCCAGACTTCGACTTGGAGACTTGAATGCACGCGTTCCTCGAACGGCCGCGACGGCCGATCCCTGCCCGGGCGTGGCTGTCGCTCGCGGCGGTCGGCGTGGCCCTGGCCGGCTGCGGCAGCGCCGATCCGGTGCCCTATTCCGGCATCGCGTCGTCGGCGCAGCTGGCGCCCAACCCGCAGGACGACACCGGGCACATCCCGTTCCGCTACGCCACCCCGGTGGACTGGCGCAGCTACAACCGGATGATCATCGACCCGATCGCGATCTACCGGGGCCCGGACAACCAGTTCGGCGACATGTCCGAGGCGGACAAGGCCGAGTTGGCCCACAGCATGCAGACCGCGTTTGTGGAGAAGCTGAAGACCCGCTTCACCCTGGCCGGCGACCCGGCCCCCGGCACCCTGCGCCTGCGGCTGACGCTGACCGGCGCGTCGACCAGCACTCCGGTCTTGAGCACCGTCTCGCGCATCGATATCGGCGGCGGCCTCTACAACGGGGTGCAGGCGGTGCGTGGCGGCGAAGGCTCGTTTACCGGGGCCGTGATCTATGCGGTCGAGATCTACGACGCGCCGAGCGACCGCCTGCTCAACGCCTTCGTCTCGAAGCAGTACCCGGGATCGATGAACATCGGGGCGACCTTCGGCTCGCTGGCCGCGGCCAAGACCGGCCTCGAGAAGGGCGCCGACGCCCTGGTCGCGCAGCTCAAGTGATCGATCGTCACGCGGAAGAGAGCTTTCAGAACAGCCATCCATCCTTTGCCGTCATTCCCGCGAAAGCGGAAATCTCTTTCCCGTCAAAGCGGCGCGAGATCCCCGCTTTCGCGGGGATGACGGGTTGGGGGGTTCCGAAAGGGTCTCAGAGGAGGTCCACCATGATCTTCGAGATGCTCTGGCTCGGCAGCATCCTGCTGTGCGCCGGGCTGTATCTGTGGGGCTATGCCGCGAACGTCCTGCCGCGGCGGTGGCGCCTGCCGCACGCACCCCGAGCCGCTGCCGGGAAGGAGAAAAGCCGGTGACCCGCCTCGCCCGATCCGGCCGCCCGATGGCCGTGCTGCTGATCCTGGCCGCGGCCGCCGGACTGTGCGGCTGCGGCCTCGTGGCCCTGCCCTTCCGCACCACCAGCGCCGTGGTCAAGGTGGTGCCGGTGGCCGGCCATGTCGCCGCAGCGCCGCTGGATATCACCGCCGACGCGATCGACTGAGCCGGCGCCCTCAGTCCATGTGCCACTGCAGCGGCAGCAGGAAGGGGAAGCCGGTGCGGCTGTCGATCTCGACCTTCATGATCGGCGCCATGTATTCGCCCCAGCGCCGGTTGACCGGGTCGTCGCGCAGCGCCGCGATGGTGCGGTCGAGGTCGTCGGTCTCGAAATGGCCGAACAGGGCAAGGCCGTGCTTGAAGATCGAGTAGTTGCGGATCCCGGCCGCCTGCAGCGCCGCCACCATCTCCGGCCAGATCTCGTCGTGGCGGCGCTTGTACTCCTCCTCATAGCCGGGGCGGATCTCCAGGATCCAGGCGTGCTGCGTCATTGCGCTGTCTCCGTCGTCAGGCGGCGAGGTAGTCGTGCAGGATGCGGCCGGGCGCCAGAGTGAAATCGGCGCGCCAGTAGAAGCCGTCGAGCATCTCGCGCACCGGCAGCCGGTAGACCGGCGCCTGGATGTTGGGCCGCRGCTCGACCGTGCACGGCCCGCTCCAGCATTCATGCACCGCCACCTCGGCCAGGCGCCGGGCGGTGAGCTGGCGGATCGCCGGCCGGCCGTCGATATGGTCGATCGCCTTCAGGTTGATGTTGGTGGCGAAGTCGAAATGCGCGGCCAGGCTTTCGATCCGGTCGCGCCGCTGCTTGTAGGCCAGCGTGCCGGTGATCACGTCGATGCCGTTGCGGGCGACGGTGGCGACCCAGGCGTCGCCGCGCGCCTCCAGCGTGGGGATGCCCGACTTCTTCGGCTGGCCGTGCACCTCGCGGCCATGCGCGACGCCGATGTCGGAGGACAGGAACAGGTAGGGCGAGTAGGACCCGGCCTCGCCGGTCCCGGGCAGCCGGCAGCCGACCATGATGTTGGACTCGCCATAGGGGCCGAGCCAGTCGGTGTCGTTCATCTTGTAGATGTGGGCGAGCACCACGTCGCTGGTCGGCTCCAGCGGCGGCGGCAGCAGCCGTTCCACCGCCTCCGGGTCGGTGCGCCAGGCCAGGGTCAGCACCTCGACGTCGCGGAAGCTGAACGGGAAGGGCGGCACCATCGGCGCATCCCAGGGAGTGGAGAAGCCGCCCTGCAGGATCTCCTCGACCGTCACCCGGCGCCCGGTCATGCCAGCCATCCCCGCACCAGGTCGCGCATCCGGATCGTCTCGGTCAGCACGTCGTCATGGAGTGTCGCCATGTAGTCCTGATGCACGTATTCGAGCGCGAGATGCCCCTGGAAGCCGGCGTCGCGCAGGGTGGCCAGCTGGGCTTCGATGTTGATCGTGCCCTCATGCCCCTTGGCCTGCAGCGCCCCCGGCCGGGCCTGGCGCAGATGGACATGCGCGGCGTGGCGGGCCAGCGGGTCGATCTCCTCCTGCCGGTAGCCGAGGCAGACGAAATGGGCGTAGTCGAGCGTCAGCCGCAGCCCCTCGACCCGGCCCAGCAGTTCCTCGACCAGGGCCGGGGTTTCGAGGAAGGAGTGGACATGCGGCTCGATCGTCGGCGTCACCCCGGCCTCGAGGGCGATCGGCACCAGGGCGTTGAGCGAGCGGGATGATTCCGCCAACGCCTGCGCCCGCCCCTGCCCCGGGTTGCACACGCCGGGCAGGATGAAGATCGTGTCGATCTCCGCCCGGGCGCAGAACTGCACCGCCTTGCGGAAATCCGCGATGTTGCGGTCGCGGTGGCGCGGATCGGCCAGATTGCGGTCGGACAGGCCGTCGCCGAACAGATGATAGAAGCTGGGCACGTGGATGCCGAGCGCCCGCACCGTCTCTGCCATCCTGTCCGGATCGGCCAGCAGCGCCGCCTTGTCGAGGGCGGGGCCGTAGAAATAGCCGAGATCGAGCGCACCGATGCCAAGCGCCCGGGCGATGCCGGCCGCCTCCTGCAGCGAGCAGGCGCGCAGGGACCAGGAGGTGAGCGAAAGCTGCATGGGTCACACCCTCTCGACTTGGCCGCTGGCGGCGGAGCGATACATGGCGTCGAGCACTTCGACCGCGCGCACGCCGACCTCGCCCGGCGCGTCGTTCTCGACGTCGCGGCCGAGGCAGAGGTCGACGAAGACGTCGACCGGCCGCTCGCAGTCGTATTCGCCGGCGCCCAGCGCCATCGGCACGGTGGTGTCGCGGCCGTCGCGGCGCCGCACCTCCAGCCGCTCGCGCTCGATGTCGAGCAGCAGCAGGCCCTCGGAGCCGTAGATGCGCAGGTCGATATGCGGGCCGCGATGCTTCGGCACGGTGGAGGCGCCGGACAGCGCCGCGGTGGCGCCACCCTCGAACCGCACCGTGGCGGCGTCGTAATAGTCGACCCCGGTGGGCGAGGCGCCGGTCATGGCGAAGACCTCCCGCGGCGCCAGCTCGGCGATGCGGAACAAGAGGCCGAGCGCATGCACCAGCTGGCCCCAGCCATAGCCGCCGGCGCGCTTCGGGTCGGCCCAGGTCGAAGGCGGCGGCCGGAACATGTGGCCCTTGGTCTCGGCCATCGGCTGGCCGGCGAACAGGTCCTCCAGCGCCGAGCCCATCTGCAGCACGACATGCTCGACCGTGCCGATCTCGCCGACCAGCCGGCGCGCCTGGCGCACCCAGGGCAGGAAGTTCCAGCCATAGGGCACCAGAATGGCGCGGCCGGCGCGGCGGGCCCGGGCGACCAGGTCGCGGGCGTCCTCAGAGCTTGTCGCCAGCGGCTTCTCCACCAGCACGTGGCAGCCACGGTCGAGCGCCGCGGCGGCGTGCTCGTGATGCAGCACATGCGGCGAGGCCACCACCACGCCATCCGGCTTCACCCGGTCGAGCAACTCGCGATAATCCTCCGAGCCCTCCGGGATGGCGAAGCGCTGCTGCAGCGCCGCGAGATCTGCCGCGCCCAGCCGGTTCACCCCGACGACCTCGCAATCGGGATTCCGCTGCAGCACCGGGATGTGGTTCTGCGCCGCCCACCAGCCGGCGCCGACCACGGCGATCCGTGCCTTCCTGCTCATCGCGCCTTCTCCATCGCCGCCAGCGTGGTCTCGTAGACGCTGGTCATGTGGCGCCGCATCGCCTCACCTGCTGCGACGGCGTCGCGGGCGTCGAGCGCCGCGAGGATCGCCTGATGGTCGGCGAAGCTGCGCTCCAGCACGCCCGGCGTCTCCGAGGCGATGCGGCGGTATTCCATGCCCAGCACGAAGAACGAGCCGCCGACCCGCTCCAGGAACGGGTTGCCGGAAGCGGCGTAGATGATGCGGTGGAACTCCATGTCCGAGACGCGGAAGCCGACCGGTTCGCGCAGCAGGCCGCGCTGTACCGTCAGCAGCGCGTGCAGCCGGGCCAGCGAGGCGGCGTCGATCCGCTGCGCCGCCAGCCCGGCGATGGTGCCCTCGACCAGGATCCGCGCCTCGTGCAGCGCGTCGACCGTAGGCGCGTTCAGCTCCAGCAGGAACTGCAGCGGCGCCAGCAGGTCCAGCGCCTCCAGCGCCGTGACATAGACGCCGCCGCCCTGCCGCATCTTGACGACGCCGAGGATCTGCAGGCCGCGCAGCGCCTCGCGCACGCTGGGCCGGCTGACCTGCAGGATCTGCGCCAGCTCGCGCTCCGGCGGCAGCTGGTCGCCCGGCTTCAGGCTGCCGGTGCGCACCAGCTCCATGAGCTTCTTCGCCACCTGCTCGGCGACCGACTGCCGCTCGATCGGGGCGACGGTGTCGAGGCCGGTGACCACGATCAATCCCCCGCCGCGCGGCTGCGGATCTGGTCGAGGCTGACGGCGAGCAGCAGCACGATGCCGCGGGTCACGTCCTGCCAGAAGCTGGAGACGTCGAGCAGGGTCAGCCCGTTGTTCAGCGTGCCCAGGATCAGCACGGCCAGCAGCGTGCCCCAGACGCTGCCGCGGCCGCCGAACAGGCTGGTGCCGCCGAGGATGATGGCGGCGATCACGGTCAGCAGGTGCTTGCCCGCCGCGTCCGGCGCTGCCGCCCCCAGCATCGCCGCCAGCACCAGCCCGGCGACGGCGCCGCTGATGCCGGACAGGACATAGAGCGTGATCTGGGTGCGCGCCACCGGCACGCCAACCAGGCGGCTGGCCTCCGGATTGCCTCCCGAAGCATAGACGAAGCGGCCGAAGCGGGACTTCGCCAGCACCACCCACAGCGCGCCGTAGCACAGCAGCATCAGGATCAGCGGCACCGGGACGCCGAACAGCCGGCCGCTGCCGATCCAGTTGAAGCCGGGCACCATCAGCGGCCGGGTCAGCCCGCCGGTCATCACCAGGGCGCTGCCGGTGATGATGCTCATGGTCGCCAGGGTGACGATCAGCGGGTTCAGCCGCAGCCCGGTGGTGAAGATGCCGTTGACCAGGCCGATCGCGGCGCCGCACAGCACCGCCGCCACGGCCGCCACCCAGATGTCGAGGCCGAGCCCGTGCAGCAGCGCCAGCACCACCCCGGTCAGCCCGGCCACGGCGGCGACCGAGAGGTCGAGCCCGCCGGCGATGATCAGCGGCGTGCCGGTCGCCGCCATCAGCCCGATGAAGGCGACGTTGGAGCCGATGCTCATCATGTTGTTGAAGGACAGGAACCAGGGCGACAGCAGCGAGAAGGCGACCAGCAGCGCCACATAGAACAGCAGCAGCACCACCACGCCGGACCAGGACCGGCCGAGCGCACCACGGGCGAAGCCCCGGGAACGGCGGGGAGTGTCGATCGTCGTCATGCCCTCAGCTCCCCATTCTCCGCCACAGCCGGTCCGCCGGCCGCGGCCATCAGCTCCGCCGGCTCGCGGCCGCGCGAAAATTCCGCCACCGCCCGGCCGCGGTCGAGCACGATGGCGCGGTCGCACAGGCCCGCCACCTCCTCGACATCGGAGGACAGGACCAGGATCGCCCGGCCGGCATCGGCCAGCCGCCGCAGCTCGGCATAGATCTCGCGCCGGGCGCCGACATCGACGCCGCGGGTCGGCTCCTCCAGGATCAGCAGGCGCATGCCGTCGACCAGCCAGCGGGCGATGCAGACCTTCTGCTGGTTGCCGCCGGACAGGGTGCGCAGGCGCTGCTCGCTGCCCCGCGTGCGGATGCCGAGCTGATCGATCCAGCCTTCGGCGTGGCGCCGTTCCGCCGCCACATCCATGAACGGGCCGGCGCGGAAGCGCTCCAGGAACGGCAAAGCGATGTTCTCGCGCACCGTCAGCTCGGCGACGATGCCCTCGCGCTTGCGCTCCGCCGCGATGAAGCCGATGCCGGCGGCCTTGCCGGCCTGCGGATTGCGCGGCGCGTAGGGGGCGCCGCCGATCGCGACCCGCCGCGCCGCCACCGGCCCGAGCGCGCCGTAGAGCGCCCGGCCCAACGTCTCGACCCCGGACCCGACCAGGCCGAACAGGCCGACGATCTCGCCGGCCCGGACGGTCAGGTCGACATCCTCGATCTCGCCGGGGATGCGCAGCCCCTCCACCGCGAGCACGGCCTCGCCCGGCGGTGCCGCGGGGCCGGCGCCGTACAGGTCGTCGACCACGCCGCCCAGCATGGCGCGCAACACCTCGGCCGGCGTCGCCTCATGGGTGCGGAAGCTGCCGGCGTTGCGGCCGTCGCGCAGCACGGCGATGCGGTCGGAGACTTCGAACACCTCGGACAGGTAGTGCGAGATGTAGATCACCGCGACGCCCTGCGCCTTCAGCCGGCGGATGATGGCGAACAGCGTCGCCGCCTCCTGCTCGGTCAGCGACGCCGTCGGCTCGTCCATGATCAGCACCCGCGCCTTGCCGGCCAGGGCGCGGGCGATCTCGACGATCCGCTGCTCCGGCACGCTCAGGCCCTTGACCCGGGCGGCGGGGTCGATGCCGGGATAGCCCAGCTGCTGCAGCAGCTCCTCGGCCTGGCGGCGCATCGCCGCCGTGTCGACCACCCGGAAGCCGGGGCCGGCGCGCATCGGCAGGTCGCCGATGCAGATGTTCTCGGCCACGGTCATGTCCGGGATCACCGAGATCTCCTGCGGCAGCAGGCGCACCCCGGCGGCAACGGCCTGGCGTGGCTGGTCGAAGCTGACCTCGGCCCCGTCCAGCCGCACCGTGCCGGCATCGCGGCCGTAGCTGCCGGCCAGGATCTTCACCAGCGTCGACTTGCCGGCGCCGTTCGAGCCGAGCAGGGCCAGCACCTCCCCCGCCGCGACCGTCAGCTCGACCTCCCGCAGCACGTCGACGCCGCCGAAGGCCTTGCGGATGCCACGCATCTCGAGACGGGGGGCGGGAATCGCCATGCGGGGGGTCACTCCTTCGGGATCAGGGTCTCGTAGCCCTTCAGCTCCTCCAGCCCGCGCAGGGCGGCGAGGTGCCTGGCGAAGGCCTCCTGCGGGAATTTGTAGTCGAGGACCTTGGCGTCCTTGGCACAGGCCGCGTCCGGGTAGAACTCGCAGATGTTGGCTTTGGTCACCATGACGTGGTTGACCAGCACCGCCGGCGGCAGGGGCTTGTTGGCCAGGGTGGCCAGGGCGATCGGGATCAGGTAGTTGCCATAGCGCTCCGGGAAGTAGCCGACCGAGGCGACGAAGCGCGGCTCCTTCGCCAGGGTCTCGGTCTCGTCCGCGCCCATGCCGACAACGATGGTGTCGGCCTCGCGGCCCGCCTGCTGGGCGGCGCGCAGCATGCCGGTCGCCGCCTGGTCGTTGATCGCGGTCACCATGATCGGCACCCCGGCGGGGATGCGGCCGATCAGGTTGCTCATCTGCTGGAAGCTCTCCTGCAGCGTGTTCTTGGTGTCGATCTTGAGGATGTGGTCGGCCGGGAAATTCGGCAGTTCGGCCTGGAAGCCGGCGACCTGGCCGCCGGTGCGCATCGCCGGGATGGCGCCGGATTGCGGCAGCTCGCCGACCACGAGATAGCCCTGCGCCACCTTGTCGGCGCCGTATTCGGCGACCGCGGCCTGGGCCAGGTAGGAGCCGCCCATGAAGCCGGAGCGCGGGTTGTTGGCGCCGAAGAAGGTGGCGTTCGGCATCGGGATGTCGATCGCCGCCACCTTGATGCCGGCAGTGTCGAACTGGTTCATCACCGCCGGGCCGAAATTCACGTCGGTCTGGAATTCGATGACGAAGTCGGCGTTGCGGCGGACGAAGCTCTCGGCATTGGCCAGGGCGGTCGGCCCGTCCAGCCGGTTGTCGGCGACCGTGAGCTCGACCCCCGCGGCGTCGGCATTGGCCTTGATGCCGCCCTCGACCTTCACCCCGAAGGAGATGTCGCGCTGCAGGTTGGCGAAGCCGATGACGTAGCCGGAGCCGTTGCGCGGCGGCGTCGCCGCCTTGGCGTCGGCCACCATGGCCTTGAGCTGGTCGGCCGACAGCATGGCGCCGGAGAAGGACCCCGGGTCGAAGCCGTGGAAATCCTGGGCCCATGCCGTGGCGCCGGTGGCAAGCAGGGCAATGGCGGCGATGGCGAGACCCCGGAAGCGGTGCGCGCGGATCATCCCTTTCCTCCCTCATATCCGGTCCACTGGTAAATTGGACAGGCCAATTCTTTTGAGGCATCGTAATGTCGGTTCCGCCGTCCTGGCAAGGGGGTGGAAAGGGCGAGCCGCCGAAGCGGCCGCCGGTGGGAGGAGGAAGCATGCGCATCCAGGGCATCACCCCGATCGTGCTGCGCTATCCGGAGCCGAACGACCACGGCAATATCCGGCACACCGTGCTGCTGCGGCTGGAGGCCGAGGGGGGGCTGACCGGCTGGGGCGAATGCATCGCCATGTGGCCCGAGGCCTGCCGCGCCGTCGCCGCGCTGGTCCAGGGCGGCCTGGCCGATGTGGTCGCCGGCATGGATGTGCGCGAGCCCGAGGCGGTGTGGCAGGCGCTGAAGCGGCATACATGGTGGTACGGCGAAGCTGGCCTGGCCACCATGGCGCTGGCCGGCATCGACATGGCGGTGTGGGACGCCTGCGGCAAGGCGGCCGGGCTGCCGCTGTGGCGCCTGTTCGGCGGCCGGGTCCATGAGGCGCTGCCGGCGATCGCCAGCATGCATGTCAACCGCGCCACGATCGAGGAGGGCGCGGCCGAGGTGGCGGGCCACATTGCCCGTGGCTTCAAGGGCGCCAAGCTGGGCTTCGGCAAGCGCGGCCTGTCGCGGGTCGGCCACGACCCAGACCACGATGTCGGCTATGTCCCCGCGGTGCGCCAGGTCGCCGGCTTCGGCAAGCGCAGCCTGTCGCGGGTCAACCCGGATCACGATGTCGATTACGTCCGCGCGGTGCGCCAGGCCGCCGGCCCGGCCGCCCGGCTGATGGTCGATATCGGCAACGGCGTGCGCTGGGACGCCGCAACCGCGATCGCCACCATCCGCCGCTTCGAGGCCTTCGATATCGACTGGGTCGAGGAGCCGCTGCATCCCGACGACCTGGACGGCCTGGCCCGGCTGCGTGCCGCCGTCGCCACCCGGATCGCCACGGGCGAGCGGGAATGGACCGTGGCCGGCTATGCCCGGCTGATTCGCACCGGGCTGGTCGATGTGCTCGGCGTCGATCCCGCCCGGGCCGAGGGCATCACCGGCTTCCGCAAGGTGGCGGCCCTGGCCGAGGCGGCGCGCATCGCCGTCAACGCCCATGCCTGGAGCACGGCGGTGACCAGCGCCGCCAGCCTGCATCTGTCGGTCGCCAGCCCGGCGGCGCGGCTGTTCGAGCTGAAGCCGCTGGAGAACCCGATGCAGCACGAGCTGGTCGACATGCCGATCTGGCACACGGACGGGCTGGTGCGGCCGCCCGAGGGCCCCGGCCTGGGCGTCGAGCCACGCCCTGCCTGCATCGAGAAATACCGGCTGCCGCTGTGACGGGGACACCGGAGATGACCGACGATCTGGGCCTGGCGGGGCGCATCGCCATCGTCACCGGCGCGGCCAGCGGCATCGGCCGGGCGACGGCGCCGCTGCTGGCCCGGCTGGGCTGCGTCGTCACCGCCGCCGACCGCGACGCCGACGGAGTGTCCGAGACCGCGCGGCACGGGACGGACGGCCGGATCGCGCCGGCGGTGTTCGACCTGGCCGATCCCGCGGCCTGCCGGGAGTTGGTCGAGACCACCGCCCAGGCTTATGGCCGACTGGACATCCTGGTGAACGCGGCGGCGCTGATGATCCGGCAGCCGATCGACGAGGTCGGCGACGACGCCATCGACCGGCAGATGCGGGTCAACCTCGCCGGCCCGTTCCATCTGTGCCGCGCCGCCCATGCCGCGATGGCGCCGCAGGGCCGCGGCCGGATCGTGCTGTTCGCCAGCCAGGGCGCCCATACCGGCGGCTATGTCGGCTCCGCCATCTACGCCGCGACCAAGGCCGGGGTGATCGCGCTGGCCAAGTCCTTCGCCCGGGCCTGGGCGCCGGAGGGGATCACGGTCAATGTCGTGTCGCCGGGCGCCGCCGACACACCGATGCTGCATGACGGCGTGGCCCCCGACGTGCTGGCCCGGTTCCTGGCCACCATCCCGCTCGGCCGCGCCGCGACGCCGGAGGAGGTGGCGCGCTGCGTCGCCTTCCTGGCCAGCGACTGGGCCGGTTACGTCACCGGCCACACGCTCGACGTCAATGGCGGCCAGCTGATGCGCTAGCCGTTCCCGCCACCCTCCGGACACCATCATGACCGCACCGCGCATCGCCGACATCCGCACCCATCTGATCGAAGGCACCGGGGACGGCGGCGACTATCACCGCCAGAAGGGCGGCCACTGGATCATCGACTCGCTGATCGCCAACCCGATGTCGGGCTATGCGCCCTACAAGGCGTCGCGGCTGAGCTGGGGCATCGACGTGCTGGGCTCGATCCTGGTCGAGATCGAGGACGACCAGGGCCGGGTCGGCTTCGCCACCGGCTTCGGCGGCCCGCCGGCCTGCTGGCTGATCGAGAAGCATTTCCAGCGCTTCCTGGTCGGCGCCGACCCGCGCGACCTGAACCTGCTGTGGGACCAGATGTTCCGCGCCAGCATGTTCTACGGCCGCAAGGGCCTGCCCCTGGCCACGATCAGCGTGGTCGACCTGGCGCTGTGGGACCTGGTCGGCAAGATCCGGCAGGAGCCGGTGTACAAGCTGATCGGCGGCCGGACCAAGCCGGAGCTGAGCTTCTACTGCACCGGGCCCCTGCCCGCGGAGGCCAAGCGCATGGGCTTCTGGGGCGGCAAGGTGCCGCTGCCGCACGGCCCCGCCGACGGCCGCCAGGGGGTGCGGACCAACCGCGAATTCCTGGCCGGGCATCGCGCCGCCGTGGGCCCGGACTTCCCGCTGATGGTCGACTGCTACATGGCGCTGGACGTGCCTTACACGGTCGAGTTGGCCACCGCCTGCGCCGATCTCGGCATCCATTGGTGGGAGGAGGTGCTGCACCCCGACGACGTCGAGGGCTACGGYCTGCTGAAGCGGGCCCTGCCCGCCACGCGCTTCACCACCGGCGAGCACGAATATTCCCGCTACGGCTTCCGCCGGCTGATCGAGGGGCGGACCATCGACATCCTGCAGCCGGATGTGATGTGGGCCGGCGGCCTGACCGAGCTGCTGCGCATCGCCGCCCATGCCGCCGCCTATGACATCCCCGTGGTGCCGCATGGCAGCGGGCCCTACAGCTATCACTACGTCATGTCGCAGCCGAACGCGCCGTTCTGCGAATATGTGGCGAACAGCCCGGACGGACGCAGCGTGCGGCCGGTGTTCGGCAGCCTGTTCCGGAACGAGCCGGTGCCGCAGGACGGCCGGCTGGACGTCTCCGACGCCCCCGGCTTCGGGCTGGAGCTCAACCCGGACGCCCCGCTGAGACGGTTCGACGCGTCCGTGTTCTGACCCGCTACGAAACGACCGCCTCGACCTCGATCTCGACCTCGTAGTCGCCGACCAGGGCACCGGCCTCGACCAGGGTGTTGGCCGGCTTGATCGCGCCGAAGACCCGGCCATGGGCGCGCGACACCGGCTCCCATTTCGACGCGTCGCGCAGATAGATGCGGCTGCGCACGACGTCCTCCATCGATCCGCCGAGCGCGGTGATCGAGGCGGCGATCTTGTCGAGGATGTAGGTGGCCTGCGCCCCCGGGTCGCCCGGCGCGACGCAGCGGTCGCCGCCATGGGTGGCGGTGGTGCCGGAGACGCGGATGGTGTCCTTCACCCGGACGGCGCGGCTGTAGCCGGCGATCGGCTCCCACACGCTGCCGGAGGAGACCCGCAGCCGGTCCGGCCGGCCGGGCACCGGCTCGGCCGTGAAGATCGACGGGATGGCGGCGAGATGGTGGCTGAGATCGCCCGACGCGGTCAGGTAGGGCGGGCGGCGGTATTCGTCGCCGCAATCGCCGGGGATCGGCGTGGCCGCGGCGAAGGCGTCGTCGAGCCGCCCGCGGTCCTCGGCATCGAGCGTGAAGCCGAAAGCCTTCAGATTGTCGTCGCGGTGCTCGCTCTCGCCCAGCCTTGCGCCGATGATGGCGGCGGCGACCGCCTCATGCTCCAGCACCCACCGGGTCGCGACGTTGGAGAGGGAGACGCCGTGCTTGGCCGCGATCTCGGCGGCGGCCCGCAGGATCCCCTGGAAGATATTCCAGCCGCCGGCCGCATCGATGAAGCGCTTGTATTTCGAGCGGCTCCAATCCGGCATCGCCGCAGGCTCGGGCCGGCCCAGCCATTTGTCCGATAGAAAGCCGCCGCACAGCGTGCCGTAGGCCAGCAGCTTCACGCCCTTCGCCCGGCACAGCTCGGACAGGGCGCCGGCGGCGCGGCGATCGACCAGGGAGAACGACACCTGGTTGGTCAGCACCGGCACGCCGTCGGCCAGCGCCACGGCCAGATGCGCGGCGTCGAAATTGGTAACGCCGATCGCGCCGATCAGCCCCTCCTGCCGCAGCCGTGCCATCTCATGCAGTGCGTCGAGCCAGGCCGGATGCTCGAAGGTCCACCAGTGGAACTGCAGCAGATCGACCCGGTCGACGCCCAGCCGGTCGAGCCGGTCCTGCACGCCGCGGCGGACCACCTCGGCGGTCATCGGCCCCGGCTCCGGGCACCATTTGGTGAAGGCAAGCGGCCGCCCCGGGCCCTTGCCGTGGCGGGCCAGCAGCCGGCCGGCGATCAGCTCGGCGCTGCCGTAATGGTCGGCCATGTCGAAGCTGTCGAAGCCGGCCCGGGCGTAGGCGTCGAGGGCGTCGGCGCCGCGCTCCGGGTCCAGAATCGTGCCGTCCTTCTCCAGGTCCGCCACCTGCCACAGGCCGCAGACCAGGCGGCTGATCGAGAGGCCGGGGCCGAGATCGATGCGCTCAGGGGTTGCCGGCACGAGACGTCTCCTTGGTGGTCCGGCGCGACAGCCGGCCGAGATGGCGCGACACCACCCGGTCCTCGCCCAGCATGCCGCGCGGGCGCAGCAGCAGGACGGCGCAGAGGGCGACGCCGATCATGACGATCTGCAGCGCGGCGGCGCGGGCCTGCTGGTCGGGCGGGAACAGGGCCGAGATGGCGCCGCCCGAGGCCGCCCACAGGCCCCAGACGAAGACCGCGCCCAGGATGGCGCCGCGGTTGTTGCCGGAGCCGCCGACGATCAGCATCGCCCAGACCTGGAAGGTCAGCCGCGGCAGGTAGTTGTCGGGCGCGATGAAGCCGATGAAATGCGCCTGCGCCGCGCCCGCCAGCCCCATGATGCCGCCGCCGATGGCGAAGGCCTGCAGCCGGAACGCCCGGGCATTCTTGCCCAGTGCCCGCGCGGCGGTCTCATCCTCGCGGATCGCCCGCAGCACCCGGCCCCACGGGCTGCGCACCAGCCGCTCCAGCGCGAGATAGAGGGCCAGGACGACCGCGGCGAGCACGCCGAGATTGGCCAGGCCGAACAGCAGCGGGTCGCTCGCCAGCTCGGCGAAGGGCCGCGGGATGAAGCCGATGCCGAACGGCCCGCCGGTCACCGGGATCAGGTTGAGGGCGCAGAGCTGCACGGTGACGGCGACGCCGAAGGTGGCGATGGCAAGGTAGTCGGCCCGCAGCCGGATGGTCAGCGCCCCGATCAGGAAGGAGATCAGGGCCGCGGCCAGCGCCCCACCGAGCCAGCCGACGACGATCGGCAGGCCGAAGCCGCCGAGGCGGTCGGGCGCGTCCGGCGTGGTCAGCAGCGCCGAGACATAGGCGCCGATCGCGACGAAGCCGGCGACGCCGACATTGAACAGCCCGGTCTGGCCCCATTGCAGGTTGAGGCCGAGGCACATCACCGCGTAGGTCAGCGCCATGGTCAGGAAGAAGCAGCCATAGGCGACCAGCTCGACGCTCATTCCGCCCTCCCGAACAGGCCCTGCGGGCGGACCAGCAGCACCAGCACCAGCACGACGAAGGCGATTGCGGCGCGCCATTCGCCGCCGACCAGCGGCACGGCCACCGCCTCGGCCAGGCCGACGACGAGGCCGGCCAGCATGGCGCCCGGCACGCTGCCGATGCCGCCCAGGATCGCCGCGGCGAACAGCGGCAGCAGCAGGTCGAGCCCCATCTGCGGCCGGATCTGGACCAGGAGCCCGGCGAAGATGCCGGCAACGGCGGCGAGCCCCGCCCCCATCAGCCAGACGGTGCGGACCACCTTGCGCACATCGATGCCGACGACGCCGGCCAACTGCGGATTCTCGCTGACCGCGCGCATGGCCCGGCCGGTCGCGGTGTGGGTCAGCATCAGATGCACGGCGAGGACGAGGATCGCGGCGACACCGAGCGACAGCAGCTGGTCGGGCGTGGCCCTGAGGCCGCCGCCGAGCGGCAGGGCGATCTGCAGCGCCTTGGTGTAGTAGGCCGGCTTCGAGGTGAAGATGAATTCGAGCAGGCTGCGCAGCGTCAGCGCCGCGCCGAAGCTGGCCATCACCAGGATGATGATGCTGCTGCGCTTGTCGCGCAGGCGGCCGAACAGCAGCCAGTCGACCAGCAGCGCCAGCCCGCCGGTGAACGCCACGGCGATCACCGCCGCGATCGGCAGCCCCCAGCCGAAGGAGAACGGGCCGATCGGTGTCAGCAGCCCGCCGGAGACGCTGCCGAGCGCGCCGGCGGCGGCCAGCGCGGCATAGGCGCCCCAGGACAAGAGCTCGCCATGCGCGAAATTGGCGAAGCGCAGGATCGAATAGGTCAGGGTCACGCCGATCGCGCCGAGCCCGATCATCGCGCCGGTGATCAACCCGTCTATCAGCACCTGCGGGCTCATGGCGCGGCCCCGTGGCGGCGGGCGCCGAGATAGAGCTCGGCCACGATCGGGTCGTCGGCGAGGCCGGCGGCCGGTCCCTCGTGGCGCACCTGCCCTTCGACCAGGATGACGGCGCGGTCGGCGATGGCCAGGGCCGCCTTCACGTTCTGCTCCACCAGCACGATGGTGACGCCCGCCCGGTTGATCGCCTGCAGCCGGGCGAAGACCTCGGCGACGATCTTCGGCGACAGGCCGGCCGAGGGCTCGTCCAGGATCAGCACCGACGGCTCGACCACCAGGGCGCGGGCCACCGCCAGCATCTGGCGCTGGCCGCCCGAGAGCTGCCCGGCCCGCAGCGACGGCCGCGCCGCGAGGTCGGGGAACATGGCGTAGAGATCGGCGATGCGCCGGGCGCGCCGGTCCTTCGACAGGATGTCGGCCGCGGCGCGCAGATTGTCGTGGATCGACAGCGTGGCGAAGATGTTCTCGGTCTGCGGCACGAAGGCCAGGCCGTGGCGAATCTTCTGATGCGCCGGCACGACGGTGATGTCCGTGGTCCCCAGCGACGCCGTGCCGGAATGGACCGGCACCAGCCCGGCGATCGCCTTGACCAGGGTCGATTTGCCGGCGCCGTTCGGCCCCAGCACCACCACCAGCTCCCCGCGCGCCACCTGGAAATCGACGCCGCGCACGATCGGCAGGTCGGGCTCGTAGCCGGCGACGAAGTCCCGGGTCGACAGGGCGGCGGCTTCCATCAGGCCACCCCGCCGAGATAGGCGTCGACCACGGCCGGGTTGCGCGCGATCTCTGCGGGCGCGCCTTCGGTCAGGTACCGGCCCCCGGCCATGACCACGACGCGGCCGCACAGCCGCGCCACCATCTCCATATTGTGCTCGATCAGCAGGATCGACTTGCCTTGCCGGTTGAGCTCGAGGATCCGGTCGATGATCAGCTCGAGCAGCGTCGGGTTGACCCCGGCGGCCGGCTCGTCGAGCAGGATCGCCTGCGGGTCGGCCATCAGCACCCGCGCCAGCTCCAGCAGCTTGCGCTGGCCGCCGGACAGCACGCGCGCCGGCTCGTGCTCGAGATGCGACAGGGTGACGAAGTCGAGCAGCGCCCGTGCCTTCGCCACCGCCGCCCGCTCCTCGGCGGCGACGCGGCCGGGCCGGACCAGGTTCAGCCAGATCCGCTCGCCCGCCTGGCGCTGGCCGCCGGTCAACACATTCTCCAGCACCGTCATCTCGGCGAAGGGGCGCGGGATTTGGAAGGTGCGGGCGACGCCATGGGCGATGCGCTGCTCCGGCCCCCGGCGCAACTCGCGGCCGGCGACCCGGATGGTGCCGGCGCTCGGCGCCAAGCTGCCGGCCAGCAGGTTGAACAGTGTGGTCTTGCCGGCGCCGTTGGGGCCGATCAGGCCCAGCATCTCGCCGCGCCCGAGCGCGATCGACATGCCGTCCACCGCGCGCAGGCCGCCGAACTGCTTGACCAGGTCGCGCCCCTCGATCACGGGCGCGCCGGCGAAAGCGTTCGGGGCATGTGCGGCTGGTTGCATCCGCCTCGGACCAATTTTGATCGGTGATGTTTGATCAAAGTTTACACGCGGCGGGTTGGCAAGTAGAAAATTGGGGGCAGCAGCAACCGACCACAGCCTGGAGGGCGGATGCCCGATCGGGACGAGCGACACAGGACGCCTTGCAGGGATCCGATCGCATGAGTCGGCGCCGCACGCTGTCGCCGGTCGGGCGCGAGACGCTGCACGACCGGGTCTATGCCGAGCTGCGCCGGTCGCTGATCCACGGCATGTTCGATGCCGGCGAGGTGCTGCGGATCGTCGAGCTTTCCGAGACGCTGCAGACCAGCACCATGCCGGTGCGCGAGGCGCTGGGCCGGCTGGTCTCCGAACAGGCGCTGGAGGCGCTGCCCAACCGGTCGGTGCGGGTGCCGCTGATCACCCGCGAGCGGCTGGACGACCTGGCCCGCGCCCGCTGCCTGATCGAGGGCCAGGTGACGGCGCTGGCGCTGCCCCACCTGTCGGCGGCGGATTTCGACCGGCTGCGGCAGCTGACGGTGGCGTGCGAAGCGGCGTTCCGCAGCGAGGATGCGGACAAGGCGCATCGGACGTCGGAGCTGAACCACGACTTCCATTTCGCCATCTACCGCGCCGCCGGGTCGGCCGTGCTGATCCCGATCGTCGAAAGCCTGTGGCTGCAATCCGGCCCCTATGTCCGTGCCGCGGCGCAGATCCATGACGAGCAGCGCGACATCCCGGCCACCCATTTCCACTGGGAGCTGATCGCGGCGCTGGAGCGCGGCGATGCCGGCGGGTCGACCCGGGCGCTGACCGACGACATCACCCGGTCCTTCCGCCTGATCCGCGGGCGACTCGACGCCGCGGATGCCGAGGAGAGAGCCTATGGCTGACGACAGCTTTGAGCTGTACGACCTGCGGGTCGAGGTGGTGGCGCCCGAGGGCGGGCCGATCTATTGCGGCGCCAAGGTCGGCGACCATTTCGAGTTGCGCGGCGAGATGCTGCATTTGCCGCCGGGCCAGGGCTTCTCGATCTACTCGCTGGCGGCGCTGCTGCCGCTGCTGCCGGCCAAGCAGCGCCCGACCCATGCCCATGACTGGATGACGACGGATTCCGAGGTCACCTGTCCCGACCCGAACTGCTCGTCGCGCTTCCGCATCACCCGGACCGGCCGGCGCCGGTTCAGCCATGCCGCGACCACGGCGGTGCCCCTGCCGCTCCAGGACGAGTGAGGCGACCATGCAGAGATTCCCGCTGGCCCCGGACTACGAGATCTCGCGCGTGATCCGCGGCGGCTGGCAGCTGTCGAGCGGCCACGGGGCGGTCCGCAGCGACGACCCGGTGGCCGACATGGTGGCCTTTGCCGATGCCGGCATCACCACCTTCGACTGCGCCGACATCTACACCGGGGTCGAGGAGATGATCGGCCGGTTCCGGCGGCAGTATCGCGACCTGCGCGGGGCGGAGGCGCTGGGCCGGATCAAGATCCACACCAAATACGTGCCGGACCTCGAGGTGCTGCCGCGGATCGCCAAGGCCGATGTCGAGGCCGTGATCGACCAGTCGCTGCGGCGGCTGGGGGTGGAGCGGCTGGACCTGGTGCAGTTCCACTGGTGGGATTACGACGCGCCGCGCTGGCGGGAGGCCGCGCTGTGGCTGGAGGAGTCGCACCGCGCCGGCAAGATCCACAAGATCGGCGGCACCAATTTCGACACCGACCACATGCTGGAGATCGTGCAGGCCGGGGTGCCGCTCGCCACCATGCAGGTGCAGTATTCGCTGCTCGACCGTCGGCCGGAGCGGCGGATGACCCGGGCTGCGGCCGAGCACAACGTCTCCTTCCTGTGCTACGGCACCGTCGCCGGCGGCTTCCTGGGCGACCGCTGGCTCGGCGCGGCGGAGCCGGCGGTGGAGGCGCTGGAGAACCGGTCGCTGGTCAAATACAAGCTGATCATCGACGATTTCGGCGGCTGGGACCTGTTCCAGGCTCTGCTGCAGGCGCTGCGCCAGGTCGCCGATCGGCACGGCACCGACATCGCCACGGTGGCCAGCAGCGCCATGCTCGGTCGGCCGGGCGTAGCGGCGGTGATCGTCGGCGCCCGCAACCGCGACCACCTCGCGGCCAACCTGGCCATCTCCGGCCTCGCCTTGACCGAGGAGGACCATGCCCTGATCGCCGAGGCGCTGGCGGGGGCGCGGGAGATCGAGGGCGACGTCTTCACCCTGGAACGCGACCGCCACGGCCGGCACGGCGCGGTGATGAAGTACAATCTGAACAAGGGTGCCGCCTGACATTCACCAAACAACGGCCGGCAGGTCGCCGGCCCAATCAAACAGGGAGTACAGCGATGAAAAAGATCCTTCTGACCACCGCCCTGGTGGCGGTTATCGGCGCGCCGGCGCTGCCGGCCGCCGCCTGCGACATCACCGTCGGGCTGGTGATGGAGCTGACCGGCCCGGCCGGCGCCTACGGCCAGGCGGGCGCCAAATCGGTGGAGATGGCGTTCCGCGACATCAACGACGCCGGCGGCGCCGCCGGCTGCACCCTGGTGACCGACACCCGCGACAGCCAGAGCCAGGGCACCGTCGCGGTCGACCAGGCGACGCAGCTGGTCAACATCAAGAAGGTGCCGGTGATCATCGGCGGCATCATCTCTTCGGTGTCGATCCCGATCCTGACCTCGGTGACGGCGCCGGCCGGGGTGGTGCAGGTGTCGCCCGCCTCCTCCTCGCCGACGCTGACCGCGCTGGGCCGGGACGGCAAGACCAACGGCGTGTTCTTCCGCACCATCACCTCGGATGCGCTGCAGGGCACGGCGGCGGCGAAATACGCGCTCGATCAGGGCCTGAAGAAGATCGCCGTCATCCACGTCAACAACGATTTCGGCGTGAACATCGTCCGCGAGTTCTCGGCCGCCTACGCCAAGCTCGGCGGCACCATCACCTCGACCACCCCCTATAACGAGCAGCAGTCGAGCTATTCCGCCGAGGCCAGCGCGGCGATGGCGGGAGAGCCGGAAGCGCTGTACCTGGTCAGCACCCCGGTCGACGGCGCCACCATCGCCCGCGCCTGGATCTCGGGCGGCGGCCCGCAGAAGCTGCTGCTGAACGACGGCATGAACTCCAGCGACTTCATCGAAGCCGTCGGCGCGCAGTATCTGAACGACACCTACGGCACCTCCTCGGGCACCAGCAAGACGGCCTCGACCGACTATTTCTATGGCGCCTACGAGGCCTTCTCCGGCGGCATCAAGCCGGACGCGCCGGCGGCCGACCGCTCCTACGACGCCGGCGCCATCGTCGGGCTGGCCATCGCCAAGGCCGGCAAGGCCGATGCCGCGGCGATCAAGGCCGCGATCCCGCAGGTGGTGGCCGAGGGCGGCACGCCGATCCATGCCGGCAAGGCGGAGTTCGCCAAGGCGCTGCAGTTGATCAAGGACGGCAAGCCGATCAAATACGAAGGCGTGATCGGCCCAGTCAGCTTCGACAAATACGGTGACATCACCGGCCCGTTCCGGCTGTGGCGGATCCAGGACGGCAAGGTCACCACGGTCGGCGAGATGAGCGCCGCCGAGGTCGACAAGATCCGGGCCGAGCTGGCGAAATGATTTTGTAACCGACGGGTCCGGCCGCGACGAACGTGAGGACGTGGAGCCGCTTCAGGAGTCGCGAGGCGGTCCGAACGGAAAGGGGAGAGCTGCATGACCCGTCTCACCGCACAGGACTTCCAGCCCGAGCTGCTCGAGCTCTACGACTTCTACGTCCATGGCAGGATCACAAAGCGCGAGTTCCTCGACCGCGCCGGCGCCTTCGCCATCGCCGGGCTCAGTGCGGCAGGGATTCTCACCTCGCTGAGCCCGAACTACGCGATGGCGCAGCAGGTCGAGTTCACCGACCCGGACATCGTGGCGGAGTACATCACCTACCCGTCGCCAAAGGGCAATGGCGAGGTCCGCGGCTATCTGGTCCGCCCCGCCAAGGCCACCGGCAAGGTCGCCGGCGTGGTGGTGGTGCATGAGAACCGGGGCCTCAATCCCTATATCGAGGATGTGGCGCGGCGCGTGGCCAAGGCCGGCTTCGTCGCGCTCGCGCCCGACGGGCTGAGCTCGGTCGGCGGCTATCCCGGCAATGACGACAAGGGGCGCGACCTGCAGCAGAAGGTCGACCCGGCGAAGCTGATGAACGACTTCTTCGCCGCGGTCGAATTCCTGATGCAGAGCGAGCTGACCACCGGCAAGGTCGGCATCACCGGCTTCTGCTACGGCGGCGGCGTTGCCAACGCCGCGGCCGTCGCCTATCCCGAGCTGGCCGCCGCCGTGCCGTTCTATGGCCGGCAGCCGAAGGCGGAGGACGTGCCGCGCATCAAGGCGCCGCTGCTGCTGCACTATGCCGAGCTGGACACCAACATCAACCAGGGGTGGCCCGCCTATGAGGCGGCGCTGAAAGCAGCCGGCAAGACCTACGAGGCCTATATCTATCCCGGCGTCAATCACGGCTTCCACAACGACTCGACGCCGCGCTACGACGAGGCGGCGGCCAAGCTGGCCTGGGACCGGACGATCGCCTGGTTCAAGAAGTACCTCGCCTGAGGCCTCAATTCAGCAGCCGGAAATACTCACCCGTCATGGCGAGCCCCGAAGGGGTACCAGCGGCACGAACCACTGGATGGCCACGTCGGCTTCGCCTCCTCGCCATGACGGGTAAAGATCGAAGAGCCGAACTCAAAGGCCGCTGGCCTTGCAACCTCGGACGCGCCGCTCAGCGGCGCGTCAGGCCGAGCGCGGCGTCGACCAGCCTCTCGGCCGCACCGGGCGCAAAGGCGGCCGGCAGGCCGTAGTAGCGATGCGCCTCCTCCACCTCATAGCCGCCATGCCGGTATTCGCCGGCGGGCGGGATGTAGCCGGGACAGCCATCGGCGAAACCGAAGGTCATGGTGCGGCCGGCCAGCGGGTCGCCGTCCAGCGCCCGGCGCAGGTCGAGCCCGGTCTGGGCGAAGATCTCGCCTGGCAGGCCGACCAGCCGCGCGCCGCCCCAGTCGAACAGGGTGACCCGGGCCGACCATGGGGCGAGCGGGCGGGGCGCTATTTGCTCGGCCCAGTCGATCCAGCGTCGCAGCAGGGCGGCCCGGGCGGGGTTCGCTGCCGCGGCTTCGCGGCGCCAGGCATCCGCCAGGACGCTCGGCGCCTCGGTCTCGGTCCGCGCCAGGGGTAGCATCAGCTCGGTCGATGCGGCGTGAATGGTGCCGCCGAGCGGCTGCTCCGGCGTCTGCAGCGCCGCTTGCGCGATCCGGGCACCGATGCGCTCGGCCTCGGCGAAGGTCCGGTCCGGCCGCGGCGCGGTCGAGATCGAGGCATGGGCCGGATGGCCGGTGTTGATGTCGCCGGTGCAACCGGTGAGGAAGATCGCGACCGCGCGGGGATGGGCGGCCTCGAGATGTCGGCGGACCGCGCCCGGATAATCGGCGGTGAACAGGGTGTTGTCGGCGCCCAGCACCACCGGGTGCAGGGCATAGGAGGCCAGCACCGCGATCTCCGCCCCGCCCTCCTCCCGGATCCGCAGCACCGGCAGCGCCGGATCGACCGGGCCGCCGGCGTGGCGGCGGTTGCGGGCGATGCCGGGGTCCGCGCCCAGACCGAAGCCGAGCCGGGCTGGCCGCCGCGCGGCGCGGGCCTCGGCGACCGCCTGGACGCAGGCATCCTCCAGCCGCTGCAGCCAGGCCGGGTCCAGCCCCGGGCCAAGGCGGCCAGGCATGGCGACGGGCCCGCCATGGGTGTGGGTGGCGGCGACGATGAGATGGCCGTCGGCCAGGCCGGCGCGGTCGCGGATCCGGCGACAGCTGTCCTCGTGGAGGCCGATCGCGTCGGCGACCACCAGTGCCGTCTCGCCGACCGCCACGGCCCGGACGGTCAGCGGGTCGTGCACACCGGTGGCGGGGCTTGCGCGGGCGGCGAAACCTGACATCGCGAGGCCGGCCGGGGGCGTCACGTCGATCACGGCCGCGCCGGCTGGCACCAGGTCGCTCACGGCCGCTCCTCGCCCAGGACCAGGACGGTGTCGATGGCCAGATCCCGGTCGCCCGGGGCCCAGCGGAAGCGGATCAAATCGGCCGGCGCGCCGACGGCCAGCACGCCGCGCCCACCGACGAAGCGGCCGGGATTGAGGGTGGCGAGGCGCAGCGCGTCAGCCAGCGGGATGCCCACCATTTCGATCGCCAGCGCCACATCCTGCTTCAGCGGCCGAGCGGCGCCGGCCAGCAAGGACGTGCCGGCGAGGCCGAGCCGACCGTCGGCCGTCAGCTCGACCCTGCCGCCGACCGGCTGGTCGTAGAGGCCGGGCGGCAGGCCGCCCAGCGCCGCCGCGTCGGAGACCAGAACGGCACGGTCCAGCCCCTTGGACCGCAGCATCGCCTTGAGCACCTCGGCCGGCAGGTGGTGGCCGTCGGCGATGAAGCTGGCGGTCAGCCGGTCCTCGGCCAGCTGCGACCAGATCGGGTTCGGATGGCGCGGCAGCATCGCCGCGATGCCGTTGCCGAGATGGGTCGACAGCCTTGCGCCGGCCTCGACCGCCGCCGCGATCCGGTCCGGCGAGGCGTCGGTGTGGCCAATGGCGACATGGACGCCGCGCGCTGCCAGGCCACGGATGTAGTCCGGCGCGCCGGCATGGTGCGGCGACAGCGTGACCAGCCCGACGAGGCCGCCGCAGGCCCCCTGCCAGCGGTCGAATTCGGCGAGGTCCGGCGGCCGCACCTGGTCGCGCGGATGCGCCCCGCGCGGCCCGTCCTCCGGCGAGATGTGCGGCCCTTCGACATGCACCGCCGGGATGGCATGGGCCACTAGCGGGTCGGCGGCCCGCGCGGCGGCGATCGCAGCCAGGGCCGTGGTGATCGAGGCCTCGGGGGCGGTGATCAGCGTCGGCAGGAAGCTGGTGACGCCGCCGTCCCGCAGCACCGCCGCCAGCCGCGCCACCGTCTCCGGCACCAAGCCGCCACCGTTCAGGTCGAGCCCGGCGAAACCGTTGAGCTGTAGGTCGACCAGCCCGGCCGACAGCCAGGCCGTCTCGCCCGCCGGCACGTCCTCGATCGCGGCCACCCGGCCGTCCACGACCGTGACCGCGAGGCTGCGGCCGGTGGCCGGGTCGCGGCCGGTGATCACAGCGACCGGACCCGGCCGCGGAACCGGCCGATGAAGCGGCCATTGGCCTCGTCGCCGCCCGGGGCGTTGCCGCTGCGCCAGACCGGCGGCTCGATGCCACGCTCGGCCAGCTTGGCGATGGTGCGGATGACCAGGCAGTTCAGCGCGAAGGCGTTGGCGAAGGTCGACACGGCCGCCACCGGCTCGCCGACCCCCGGGATCCGCACCACCGCGTCGCCGACCGGCACCTTGGTGTCGATGGCGATGTCGGCCAGGTCGTGCAGGTTCTGCCTGGTCGGGTGGCGGGCGGGATGGTCTGCTGCCGTCTGGTCGGCATGGCCGCGCGAGCTGACGCCGATGACGAACGTCCCGCGCCGCTTCGCCTCGATCGCCGCGTCGATCAGCGCGGCGTTGATGCCGTAGGCGTTGACCAGGATCAGCAGGTCGTCCGGTCCCAGTCCGCGATCGGCGATCACCACCCGGCCGTAGCCCGGCGTCCGCTCGATCGCCATCGACCGCAGCGCGCCGTTCGACAGCAGCGTGCCCTCGTCGAGAATGGCCGAGACATGCATCAGCCCGCCGGCGCGGAAGAAGATCTCCTGCGCCGCCAGGTTGGAATGGCCGCCGGGGCCGAAGACATGGATCAGCCGGTCGGCTTCGATCTGGTCGGCCAGGCGGGCGGCGGCGCGGTCCAGGCTGTCGCGCTCGGTCTCCAGGATCGCGCGCATCAGGTCATGGGTGCGGTCGAGATAGGCGGCGCAGAGAGCGTCGGCGTCGATGTCAGCCATGGGGGTTCGACTCCGGGTCCAGGAACAGGGTGACGGCAGGGTGCCGGCGCAGCGCGGTCGCCGGGCAGGCGGCGCCGATCCGGTCGTGCAGGGCGCGGCGCACTGCCTCACGCTTGGCGGCGCCGGGCACCACGCAGACGAGGCGATCGGCGCGCAGCAGCCGCGGCAGCGTCAGGGTGATGGCGTGGGTCGGCACCGAATCGAGCGTGGGGAAGCAGCCATCATCGACCTGCTGCTGGCGGCAGACCGCGTCGAGCTCCACCACCTTCACATCCAGCGGGTCGGTCAGGTCGGCCACCGGCGGGTCGTTGAAGGCGAGATGGCCGTTGACCCCGATGCCGAGGCAGACGATGTCGATCGGGGCCCGCGCCAGGGCGCGGGCGTAGTCCGCGGCGGCCGCGGCCGGGTCCTTGCCCGGGTCGATCAGATGGACGGCGCCGAAGGGCAGCCGGTCGAACAGATGGCGCCACAGCCACAGGGCGAAGCGCGCCGGCGCGTCCGGCGCCAGGCCGATATACTCGTCCATGTGGAAGGCGGTGACGCGGCCCCAGTCGATGCCGGGCTCCGCCACCAAAGCATCGAGCATCTCGGCCTGGCTCGGCGCCGCGGCGAAGATCATGCGGGCGGAGCCGCCGTCGCCCAGGCGGCGCCGCAGCTTCGCCGCCACGACGGAAGCGGCGGCCCGGCCCATCGCGGCACGGCTGGGATGGACCTGGACATCGATCCCGCCGATGGGGGCGGATGCGGGCAGGGTCATTCAGAACTCCGTTGGGCCGGCGGAGACACCTCCGCCAGCCTTTCGATCRTCAGCAGCAGGGCCCGGGCGATATGGAACGGGTCCTTGACCGGCAGCGCCACCGTCTTGGCAAGCGGCGCCCCGGCGCGGTCGCGGATCTGCACCCATTCGCCGCCCGGGCCGGCGGGGAAGATTCGGTAAGTGTAAGCCGCCAGCCGGTCGTGCCAGGCGGCGAGATCCTGCCGCCCGGTCTCGAGATGCAGCCGCGCCAGCGTGTACAGCGCCTCGGCATGCGGCCACCACAGCTTGGTGTCCCAGGTGTCGACGACGAGGTCCTCGTAGCGGTCGCCTGTCCGCCGCCCACGCGGCGCGCCGCCATCGCGGTCGGCATAGCGGAACAGCCCGCCCTGGTTCTCGTCCCAGCCCAGCGCCGCGGCGCGGATGGCGATGTCGGCGAGGGCCCCGGCGTCGAGCAGAGGGGAGTCCGCCGCGATGCCTAGGCGCTGCAGGGACTGCCCGGCCTGCAGCAGGAACCAGCAAGCCTCCAGCACATGGCCCGGGGTGCGGTGGCGGGCCAGCAGCGTGTCGGCGTCGTCCGCCGCGGCTGGCGCCATCTCGGCGATGTCGTTGCCGGACACGAAGTCCGTCTCGATCTCGCGCACCGCGGCCAGCACCGTCTCGGCCGCGGCTGCCGAGCCGGTCGCGTCCACCACCTCGGCCCCGACGCCGACCAGGATCATCGGCAGCGAGAAGCCGCGGAAGCCGGCCCGGATCGGATAGGGCTCGGTCCGCGCGGTGCCGGCAGCGATGCGGCCGGCGGCGTTGGCCAGCAGCCGCTCCGCCAGCCCGGCCCATTCCCCCTCCCCGCTCTCCGCCGCCAGCGCGGCGAAGCCGAGGGCGGTGAACAGGTCGGCGAAGACGCTGGTGTGCAGATCCTGCCCCGGCGCCGGCGGTCTCGGCGTGCCGTCCCGCGCCAGGAGATAGGCGGTGCTGCCGTCCGGCAGCAGCGCGTGGTCGCGCAGCAGGACCGCAGTGCGGCGGGCCCGGTCGAGGCAGGCCGTCCGATCGATGTCGACCAGGCCGAGCCGCCCGGCGCGGGCCAGCCGGGCCATCAGCCAGACCCACCGCCCCTGCGACCAGGTGTATTTGTCGCGCGACAGCATCCGGCCGCCATCGTTCGACCAGCAGGTGAACACCCCGCCATGGCGGTCGTCCGGGGCGTTGGCCAGCCACCAGGCCAGGACGTCGTCGACCAGGTGGCGGGCGGTGGCACGGCGCAGCGCCGCCGGGTCGGTGATCGAGACCGCCTCAGGCACGGCTGGCGCTCGTGCCGCGGACCGGGATGCCGGCCACCGCCGTCTCGTCGCTCTCCAGCGCGTCGATCAGCGCGTCGGCCTCGGCGTTCCGCCACGGCGCCACCAGGCCGATCCCGATGAACACGGCCAGCGAGCACAGCACCGGCCCGGCCACGGTGATCGAGGTGGTCCAGTCCGGGTTCAGCGCTTTGATCTGGTCGACGAAGACGTATTTCACCAGGACGAAGACGACGAGGCCGGTGGCCCAGGACACCAGCGCCGCGGTCGGGCCGCAGCGCCGGAAGGCCGGCAGCATGCCCAGCAGCATCGGGATCGCGATCGGCCCGACCAGCGCGCCGAACCACAGGATGATCAGCCCCAGCACGCCGCCGAAGCTGTCGGCCGTCAGCGCGATGCCCATCGACAGGGCGATGAACAGACAGGTGCTGAGCCGGCCGACGAACAACTCGGTCCGGCCGGACATCTGCCGCGCCCCCTTCCAGACCACCGGCAGGATGTCGCGGGTGACGACGGACGAGACGGCGTTGGCGTCGGAGGAGGTCATGGCCATGGTGTGCGCGAACATCCCCGCCAGCACCAGCCCGACCAGGCCGGTCGGCAGCAGGCTCTGGGTCAGCAGCGCATAGGATTGCTGCGGCTGGTCCAGGTTCGGCAGCAGGATCGGCGCCGCCCACATCGGGAAGAACAGGATCAGCGGCCACACCAGGTACAGCGCGGCGGACAAGAGCGCCGCCTTGCGCGCGTCACCGCCCGTCGGCGCGGCGATGAAGCGCTGCGCCAGGTTCCAGGTGCCGCCATTGTAGGACAGGGTGTTGATCAGTAGGTACACCAGCACGAAGACGATGGTGTACTGGCCGTTGAAGGGCTGGGAATGGCCGGGCGGCAGCTGGTCCCAGATGGTCCACAGGGCCGAGACGCCGCCCAGCTTGGCCAGCACCGCGACGAACATCACCGCCCCGGCCAGCAGCTGGATGATGAACTGGCTGAAATCGGTCAGCGCATCGGCCCACAGCCCGCCGATGGTGGAGTAGATCAGGGTGACGCCGCCGGTCAGCAGCACGCCCCAGACCAGCGGCACATCGGCGAAGACCTTCAGCAGCAGGGCCGTGGCGGTCCATTTCGCGCCGACGTCGAAGATCTTCAGCGCGCCGCCGCTCCAGGCCAGCACCTGCTGGGTCGGGACGTTGTAGCGGGTCGACAGGTATTCCAGCGGCGAGATGATGGCCAGTCGCTGCCGCAGCCGCGACCAGCGCGGCGCGAACAGCACCGACCCGACCACCATGGCGAAGGCGATGCCGATCGCCCACCAGACATAGAGGGTGAAGCCCGCCGTATAGGCGATCGCGGCATAGCCGACGAAGACCGCGGCGCTGTAGCCGGACATGTGGTGCGACACGCCGGACAGCCACCAGGGCATCCGGCCGCCGGCGGTGAAGAAGTCGGCCGCCGTCTTGATCTGGCTGCGGGCCCAGACGCCGATGCCGATCATCAGCAGGAAGTACGCCCACAGCACCACCCAGTCGAACGTCCCCATGAAGTCCCCCTTGCTGCCGGCCCGATCGTTGCGGGCCATCCGGGGCAAAGGGTGTTGTGCAACCGGTTGCATGTCAAGTCGCAACCGGTTGCACGCCCGATTTTGGAAGCGATGTACCATTTTGTTCTGCCGCTGCGCCGCGCTAAGACTGTGGCAACGAACCAGTGGACCCGATGGACCAGCCGCCGAAATCCATCCCGACGATCGAGCAGGTGGCCCGCGCCGCGGGCGTGGCGCGGTCGACCGTGTCGCGCGCCTTCAGCCGGCCGGGGATGTTGAGCCCGGCGACCGTGGCCCATGTCATGGCCGTGGCCGTGCGGCTGGGCTATGCCCCGAACCAGGTGGCCCGGGCGCTGTCGACCGGCCGCTACGGCAACATCGCGCTGATCGTGCCGGATGTCGCCAACCCCTTCTTCCCGCCGTTGATCCGCGCCGCCGAGGCGCGGGCGGACGCCGCCGGCCTGTGCGTCTTCCTCGGCGATTCGGACGAGGACCCGGCGCGGGAGGAGCGGCTGACCGGCAAGATGGCGGCGCAGGTCGACGGCTTCGTCCTGGCCTCGTCGCGGCTGGCGGAGGATGCCGTCCGGGCGCTGCGCGGCCGCCGGCCGGTGGTGCTGGTCAACCGCGACATCGACGGGCTGGACCGGGTGCTGATCGACAGCGCCCCCGGCACCGCGGCGGCGGTCCGCCACCTGCAGGCGCTGGGGCACCGGCGCATCGCCTATATCGGCGGCCCGCCCTCCTCCTGGTCCAACCAGCAGCGGCGGATGGCGGTGCTGCGAACGGCGGAGGAGCTGGGCGTCGAGGCCGTCGAGGTCGCCGCCGAGCGGCCGTCCTATGAGGGCGGGATGGCGGCGGCCTCGGCCGTGTTGTCCGCCCGGACCACCGCGGCGATCGCCTTCGACGACCTGGTGGCGCAGGGCCTGCTGGCCGGCCTCGCCGGGCTGGGGATCGAGGTGCCGGCCGCCTTCAGCGTGATCGGCTGCGACGACGTGCTCGGCGCCCGCACCTACCCGCCGCTGACCACCATCTCCTCCCGCTCGAACGACGCCGGCCGGGCGGCGATCGAGATGCTGCTGGCGCAGATCGAGTCCGGCTCATCCTCCGGCACGGCGCAGCGGCTGGCGACGGAGCTGATCATCCGGGCGACCACGGCCGAGCCGCCCGGCCACCGCGCGTGATGAAATCAGATCAAGGCTCGCCTAGGGGTCTTTTCCGGCGCCTCGCTACCCTGGTGCCTCGGAAAGACCACCGCCCAGGCAAGCACGATGGACGACGCGCCCTACGGCACCCGCGACAAGCGCGGGGATTGGAAGCCGCTCGAGCGGATCGAGTATCCGCCGGTCTTCGTCTGGCCGGCCCGGCCGCTGAAGGTCCTGAGATGGCTGTTCGGCTATCCCGGCTTCATCCTGCCCTGGAATCTGCTCTACGCCGCCGCAGCCGCTGTTCTGTGGTTCGCGCTGACACCGCCGCTGGAGACGATGCGGGAATTCTCAGCCGGCTGGATCCTCACTCTCCTGGCCCGCAACGCCGTGATCACGCTGCTGTTCTTCGGCGCCTTCCATCTGCGGCTGTATGTGCGGAAGCGGCAGGGCACCGCGTTCAAGTTCAACGGCAAATGGCCGGCCACCGACAACCCGGCCTTCCTGTTCCGCACCCAGACCGTCGACAACATGGTCTGGACCCTCGCCAGCGCCGTGCCGTTCTGGACCGCCTATGAGGTGCTGACGCTCTGGGCCTTCGCCAACGGCTACGTGCCCTTCATCAGCTTCGAAGAACATCCCGTCTATTTCGTCGCCCTGATGCTGCTGGTGCCGGTGTGGCGGGACCTGCACTTCTACCTCGTGCACCGGCTGCTGCACTGGCCGCCGCTGTACCACGCCGTGCACAAGCTGCATCACAACAACGTCAATCCGGGCCCGTGGTCGGGGCTGGCGATGCACCCGGTCGAGCACCTGCTGTACTTCTCCTGCGTGCTGATCCACTGGATCGTGCCGTCACACCCGCTGCACGCGATCTTCAACCTGGTGCATGCCGGGCTGGCGCCCGCCCCCGGCCATGTCGGCTTCGACAAGCTGGTGGTCGGCCGCGACCGGGCGATCGACACCCATTCCTACGATCACTACCTCCACCACAAGTATTTCGAATGCAACTACGCCGACGGCGTGGTCCCGCTCGACAAATGGTTCGGCACCTTCCATGACGGCTCGAAGGAGGCCCAGGCGGCGATGGACCGGCGCTTTCTGGAACGGGCGCGGAAACAGGCCGAGAAGCAGGCCCGGCGCGAGGCCAAGAGCGGTTAAGGGTTGGTGTCGATAACGGCCGGAAGCGCGGCACCCCCGGCCTTTTTGCGGGCCGGCGCGCCCGGACGGGGGCGGTCGAACAGCCCCCAGATCCGTTCGCGGGCAAAGCGCCGGCGCCAGCGGCCGACGCAATGCTCCTCGAGTTGCAGCCGGCCGGAGATCGCGCGGTTGCTCAGCCCCTCTGCCGCCAGCAGCACGATGCCGGCGCGCAGCGCCATCGCCTGCCGCCCGAGGCTGTGGCCGGCGATCCGGTCGAGGGCGGCGCGCTCGGCCCCGGACAGGATGATCGGCTCGGCCCGTGCCATGGCCCTCACACCATCCGGCCGAGCTCGCCCTCCAGCCGGACCAGCTCCTCGCCGCCGGCCATCAGGTCCTGCAGCTCCTCCTGGCCGATCTCGCCGCGCAGGGCGGTGCCGAGGGTGCGGCCGCGGTTCAGCACGGTGAAGCGGTCGCCGATGGCCAGGGCATGGCGCACATTATGGGTGATGAAGACCACGCCGACGCCCTTCTTGCGGGCCTGGTCGATGGTCGCCAGCACATTCGCCGTCTGGCGCACGCCGAGGGCCGAGGTCGGCTCGTCGAGGATTAGCACCCGGGCGCCGAAATAGACCGCGCGGGCGATCGCCACCGACTGCCGCTCGCCGCCCGACAGGGTGCCGACCGCCTGGTCCGGCGCCCGCAGGCGGATGCCCATGCGCGCCATCTCTGCCATGGCGATGCGGTTGGCGGTCTCGAAATCGAAGAGCTTGAACGGGCCGAACCGGGTCTTCGGCTCGCGGCCGAGGAAGAAGTTCCGGGTCACCGACATCAGCGGGATCATCGCCAGGTCCTGGAACACGGTGGCGATGCCGGCGTCGATCGCGTCCCGCGCAGCGGCGAAGGCGACCTCGCGGCCATCGAGCAGGATCTGCCCCCGCGTCGGCTTGTGCACGCCGGACATCGTCTTGATCAGGGTCGACTTGCCGGCGCCGTTGTCGCCGAGCAGGCAATGCACCTCGCCCTCATTGACCGCGATGCTGACGCCGGCCAGCGCGATCAGCATGCCGAAATGCTTCTCGATGTCCTGCAGCTCCAGGATGGTGTTCGGCATCTCAGCGCTCCCCGGTGATCAGGCGGCGGATGTAGGTGTTGAGGACCACGGCGACGAGCAGGATCACGCCCAGGAACACCCGGAACAGCGAGCTCTCGACCCCGGCGAAGAACAGCCCCTGCTGCACCACGCCGAAGATGACGGCGCCGAGCGCGGCGCCGACCACCGTGCCGTAGCCGCCGGTCAGCAGCGTGCCACCGATGACCACGGCGATCACCGCCTCGAACTCCTTGAACAGGCCGCGGTCGGCGGCGGCCGAGCCGAATTCGAGCACCTGGCAGGCGGCCAGCACCGTGGCGCAGAAGGCCGACAGCATGAACATCAGGATCTTCACCCGGTTGACCGGGACGCCGACATTGCGCGCGGCGCCGGCATCGCCGCCGGCGGCGAAGATCCAGTTGCCGAAGGCGGTGCGGGTCAGCAGCAGATGGGCCAGGACCACCAGCAGCACCGCCCAGACCATCAGCATCGGGATGCCGTCGACCACCGGCAAGCCGGCCTTGGCCCCGGCCTTGAAGGTGCCGACCATGCCGCGCTCGGCCAGCCAGGCGAACAGCCCGCCCAGCACCTTGCCGCCGAACACCGGCGCCAGCCAGTCGCCCTGGGCGGCGGACTTGACCCCGCCGATGATGGTCGACCCGTTGATCGTGATCGGCGCGTAGATGGTCAGGCCGCGCAGGATGAACAGCGACGCCAGGGTGACGATGAAGGACGGCAGCCCGGTGCGGATCACCAGGTAACCGTTGAGCGCGCCGATCGCCAGCGCCGCGGCGAAGGCCGCGACGATCGCCAGCCACAGCGGGCAGCCGAACTGGGTCGACAACAGCGCGATGACGATCCCGGCGAAGCCGATCATCGAGCCGAGCGACAGGTCGAACTCGCCCGCGATCATCAACAGGCAGGCGCCGACGGCGATGATCGCGAACTGCGCCGCCACCGTGCCCCAGTTCATCACGCCTTCCAGCGAGAACATGCCGGAATCCGGGGCGACGAACAGGAACAGCAGGAAGACCGCGACGGTGCCGCAGATCGACCCCAGCTCCGGCCGGATCATGGTCTGGCGCAGCGCCGAGATCTTGCGCACGCGGTCGTCATCGGCGAGCGGGACGGCGCTCTTGGTCACGGTCATGTCTCCTCCCTGTCCTTCTCTGCCGGTCACACCGCAGCAGTGCTTTCAGCTTGAATGGGTGACCGGGCCGCCCGTCTCGCACAGGACGAAGGCGGCCACAGTCAGGCCACCTGGATCAGGATGCGGCCGGCCTCGACCCTGACCGGATAGGTCCGCAGGTTGACGCAGACCGGCGCGCCCCGCGCCTCGCCGGTCCTGTAGCTGAAGCGGCCGTTGTGCTTCGGGCATTCGATGATGTCGTCCATCACCAGCCCGTCGGCGAGATGGACCTTCTCATGCGTGCACAGCCCGTCGGTGGCGAAATACTCGTCCTCGGGGCTGCGGTAGATGGCATAGGTCCGGCCGCCATGATCGAAGCGGATCACGTCTTCCGGGTCGACGTCTTCGGCGGCGCACGCCTCGAGCCACTGGTCCATTCGCGTTTCCTCTCGCGGCGCGCGGCACACCGGCCAGCGCGTCCTTTGTCGGAGGACGATAGCGACCGGCCCCCTTCACAAACCATCTCCGGTCTGATCAAATTTGATCAGGGAGGCGGGACCAATGAAGTCAGCGAGACTGGCCGATATCGCGCGCGAGGCGCAGCTGGGGACCGCGACGGTCGAGCGGGTGCTGAATGCGCGCGGCAATGTCCGGCCCGAGACGGTCGAGAAGGTGCTGCTGGCCGCCCGCAAGCTCGGCTACGACCGAAGGCTGCCGGAGCGCTATCGCGGCACCATCCGCATCGAGGTGATCATGGTGCGCCCGGACACGCCGTTCTTCGCCCGGCTGAACCAGGCTTTCGCGCGGATCGCCGCGACGCTCGACACCAGCATCCTGCTGCACCGCACCTTCCTCGACGAGGCCGATCCCCTCGCGGTGGCCCGGCACATCGCCAACCCGGGCTTCCGCCGGTCGGGCCTGATCATCTGCGCCCCCGACCACCCCGAGGTACGGGCGAGGCTGGGCGAGGCCAAGGCGGCCGGGGTGGCGGTGCTGCCGATCGTCTCGCGCATCGGCGACGACCCGTTCATCGGCATCGACAACTACGCCGCCGGGCGGACCGCCGCCTTCTACCTGGCGAGCATGCTGAAGCCGCGCTCCGGCACGCTGGTGGCGCTGTGCCACAGCGGCGTCTACCAGGTGCACAAGGAGCGGGTCCGCGGCTTCTCCGACTACCTGGCCGAGCACCCCGACCCGGCGCAGGCCTTCGCGCTGGTGATGTTCGGCCTGGACGACCGGCTGCACTCGTCCGCCGTGTTCGAGGAGGCGCTGCGGGCGCATCCCGACATCATCGGCCTGTACAATGCCGGCGGGGCCAATGCGGGGATCGCCTCGGTGCTGGAGCGGCAGAAGCGCGGCCGGTCGATCATGTGGATCGGCCATGAGCTGACCGAGAATTCGCGCCGCTGGCTGCAATCCGGGCTGATGGACATCGTGCTGGACCAGGCCCCCGAGGTGCAGGCGCGGCGCGCGCTGGACACCGTGCTGCACCGGATCGGCTTCCTCGAGGTCGAGGTCAGCGCCGACCCGGTGCGCTTCTTCACCATCAGCGCCGAGAACCTGTGACGGCCACATGCGCCGTGGCCCCCGTCCCGCCTCGCATCCTCAGAGACCGTTTGGAAATGCGCTGGCGTGAGCCGGCTGGCGGTGGTTTCGAGAGCCGGCGCGCAGCGGACATAGGTCCGTGAGCACCGGAAGCGCAGAAACCGCCGTCAGACGGCCGCGCCGGTAGCATTTACAAATGGTCTCTCAGCGGTATTTGCCGGCCAAGGCCAGCACCTGTTCGAGATTGTCCTTGGTGATCAGGCCGGGGCCGGAGAAGACGTCGTTCGCCTGCAGCACGCCGTAGCGGACGTAGTTGGTCAGGATCGCCACGGCGCCATAGCCCTGGATGAAGGGCTGCTGGTCGACGGCGACCTTGATCAGCCCGTCCTTCATCGCGCTGACGATGTCCTGGCTGAGGTCGAAGGTGGCGAAGAAGTACTGGTCCGCGGCGCCCTGGTCCTTGACCCATTTGATCATCGGGTCGGCGCCGGTCGGCCCGAGGGTGAGGATCGCCTGGGTGTCGGCATGGGCCTTCAGATACGCGGCGGCGCGGGTGACCACGTCGTTCGGATCGGTGCCGGAATCGATCTCCTGCCCGCCGAGCGGCACGCCGAGACCGTCGGCGAAGCCCTGGCAGCGCTGGTGCGAGACCGGGTGCTGGTAGAAGTGGTTGACGCAGACGAAGCTGTTCACCCCGGCCGCCTTGGCCTTGCCGCCCGCCGCTTTGCCGGCCTCGTATTCGGCCTGGCCGATATAGCGCAGGGCGCCGATCTTCGCCGCGATCTCGGCCGACCCCGAATTCGCGATCACCACCGGGATGCCGGTGGCCACGGCGTTGCTCAGCGGCTCGCCAACGATCGCCTCGTCCGGCACGGTCGAGATGATCCCGGCGGGCTTCGACGCGATCGCCTGGTCGATCAGGCGCCCCATCTCGGACAGGTCGCCGCCGGACGGGTTGCGGAACTCGATGGTGACGCCGAGCTGGTCGGCGGCGAGCTGCGCCGAGTTGCGGATGACGTTGTAGAACGAGTCGGATTCGGACCAGTGCCCGACGAAGACGATGCGCTCGGCCGCGCCGGCCGCCGTAGCCCCGAACAGCAATCCGCAGACGGCGAATACCCCTGCCAGAATTCTTGTCATGGTCTCCTCCCAACCGCGGGGCCGGGCCGCCACTTTGGGGCCTCGCTGCGCGGATGGAGCGAGCGTATGGCCGGAGCAACGGCGCTCAACGGGCGCCGTTGATCAGATTTCATCACCCGGTGGCGACGACGGCCGGTACGGTCAGGGATTCTTGGACGGTTCGGGGGCAGACCGATGCGGCATGGCGGCGAGCGGGGAGCCCGAGGGATGGCCTCCTCGAGCGGCGCAGGCGAGCTTGGCGACGAAGCGGCGCTTCACCTCGTCCATCTGCAGCTCGAAAGCATCTGCGGGGTTGTAATTGTCGTTGGCCTGAGCCCGGGGCGGAATCATGGCGTCATCAAATGCAGGTGGACTATACCGTCCAGCATGACACCGCCGCCGGCGTTCCTCCAGCGAAAAGCCGCCGGCCCGCGCCGGCAGCAACCGATCCCGGGGCGTTGACGGAAGTGCTACTCTAGGTTGATCGAGGGCAGCGCCAGCCTTGCCCGGGGGGAGATGACAGCCGTGCCGGACGCCGCACATCGCCTTCGCCGCCGCGAGGTCATCCACCGCACCTCCACCACCACGGTGATCCGGGCTGTGCTCGACGATGGCCGCCCGGTCGTGCTGAAGGAGGCCCTGGGCGAGCCGGTGGTCGGCCTGGTCGACCGGCTGCGGCGCGAGCACGAGCTTCTGGCCCGCTTCGACTCCGATCTCGTGGTCCGTCCGATCGGGCTGCAGCCGGACAGCCCGGAGGGCCCGGCCCTGGTGCTGGAGGATATCGGCGGGATCACGCTGTCCGACTGGATCGCCGCGGCGCCGCCGGACCTCGCCGGCCGGATCGCGGTCGCCGAGGCCCTGGCCGCCGGCCTTGCCCATGTGCATGAGCGCGGCGTGCTGCACGGCGACCTGTCGGCCCACAACATCGTGCTCAACCCGGCGGATCAGCGCGTCAACTACATCGATTTCGGCGGCGCCGTGCTGCTGGACCGCGGCGACTCCGTCCTGGCCGAGGCCTTGCCGGCGGTGGAGGATATGACCGCCGTCGCCCCCGAGCGGACCGGCCGGATGAACCGGCCGATCGATCACCGCGCCGATCTCTATTCGCTCGGCGCCGTGCTGTACCAGCTGTTCGCCGGCCGGCCGCCCTTCGCCGGCGAGGAGCGGCTGGAGCTGCTGCACGCCCATCTCACCCGGCGCCCGGTGCCGCTGGACGCGCTGCTGCCGGGATTTCCGCCGATGTTGGCGGAGATCGTGGCGACGCTGCTGCTGAAGGACGCCGCATCCCGCTACCGCAGTGCCGCCGACCTGGCGGCCGATCTGGCACGCTGCCGCGCCGGCTTCGCGCCCGAGGGTGCCGTGGGCGGACGCATTACCGCCTTCCCCCTCGCCGCCGGCGATGACGGCGACAGCTTCGGCGACGGCACGATCCTGTACGGCCGGGCTGCCCCCCTGGCCGCGCTGCAGGCGGCATTCGACGCGGCCCGATCCGGCCGCAGCGGCGCCGTGCTGGTCACCGGCGCCCCCGGCATCGGCAAGAGCACGCTGGCGGCCGGGCTGCGCGACCGCGTGGCCGAGGCCGGCGGCCGCTTCGCCGCCGGCAAGTTCGAGCAGCAGCGCGACGAGCCCTATCTCGGCCTGGTCCAGGCCTTCGCCGGGCTGGTCCGCGGCGTGCTGACCGAACCCGACGCCACGGTCGCGGCCCGGCGCGCCACGCTGCTGGACCGGCTGGGCCGCAGCGCCAGCGTGCTGGCCGAGCTGGTGCCGGGGCTGGACCGGCTGATCGGACCGCAGCCGCCGACCGCCGTCCTGGCCCCGGCCGAGGCAGGGCGCCGGCTGGCGCAGGCGGTGCAGGATCTGGTCGCCGTCTTCGCTGCGCCGGACCATCCGCTGGTGCTGCTGCTGGACGACCTGCAATGGGCGGACGGCGCCAGCCTGGAGCTGCTGGGCCCGATCTGCGCCGCCGCACCCGCCGGCGGGCTGCTGCTGATCGGCACCTGCCGCGACGGGGATCCGGAGCCGGCGCTGCAGGACGCGCTCGACGCGTTGCCCGGGCTGCGCCGCATCGCCCTGCAGCCGCTGGCGCCGGGGGATATCGAGGCCATGCTGGTCGCCGCCTATCGCGGCCATCCGGACCAGGCGGCGGCCGCCGCCCTGGTGCATGCCAAGACCCTGGGCAACCCACTGTTCGCCCGCCAGCTGCTGGGCCATCTGCGCGACACCGGCGCGATCGGCCCGTCCGGAACCTGGGATCTGGATCGCATCGCGGCGGTGCAGGCGACCGACAACGTGGTCGGCTTCCTGGCCGACCGCATCGGCCATCTGCCGGCAGAGCTGCGGCGCGTGGTGACCACCAGCGCCTGCCTGGGCATGCTGGTCGACGCCGAGCTGCTCGGCGCCGTGCTCGGCCTCGACGACACGCCGCTGCAGCGGATCCTCGACGACGCCGTGGCGGAAGGGCTGATGGTGTCCCGCGACGGCGGCGTCGGCTTCGCCCATGACCGGATCCGCGAGGCCGCGGATCGGCTGGCCGACGATCCCGAGGTCCTGCATCGCCGCATCGCCCTGCTGCTGCTGGAGCGGACCGGCGAGGCCCAGTTGCCTGGCTCCGCCTTCGCCATCGCCCGGCACCTGAATGCCGCGGGCGGGCTGGATGACGACCCCGCGTTGCGGGCGCGCTGCGCCGAGATCAACCTGATCGCGGCCCGGCAGGCCCGGGCGGCGGCCGCCTTCGCCCCGGCCCGCGACTATGCCGAGATCGCGCTGCGCCTGACCGACCCGGGCCTCTGGGACACCCGCTACGACGATGTCGCCGAGGCGGCGCTGCTGCTGGCCGAATGCCGGATGCTGACCCAGGACCACGCCGCCTTCGACCGTGAGGTCGAGGCGCTGGCCGCCCGGCTCCGGGACGATGAGCACCGGCTGCAGCTGGCCATGCTGCAGCTCGTGTCGCTCGACGCGCGGCTGATGGAGCAGGAGGCGATCGAGGTCGGCCGCCGGGCGCTGCGCCTGGTCGGCATCGAGCTGCCGGAGACGGCGGAGCGGCAGGGCGAGGCCGTCGGCGCCGAGTTCGCGGAGTTCCAGCGGCTGATGGCCGGGCGCCCGGCCGAGGTGCTGCTGGACCTGCCGCCGCTGCGCGACCGGCGCCTGGCGGCGGCGATGCAGATCCTGTTCCGTCTGGCCCCCGACGCGCACAACACGCTGCAGCCGGCGCTGTTCGCGCTGATGGCGCTGCGCAATGCCAATCTGATGCTGCAGCATGGCGGCGACACGCTGGCGCCCGGCATCATCGTCACCCTGGCCCTGACGCTGCGCGGGATGACCGGCGACAGCGTGACGGCCGACGCCTTCGCCCGGACCGCGATCGCCCTCGACGCCAAGCTCGGCCATCCGCTGACGGCCAGCGTGACCTTCGTCTATGCCTATTTCCTGCGGCACTGGCTGCACCCGCTGGCGGGCGCGCTGCAGCTCAACCTCGACGGCATCCGGGCCGGCTTCGAGATGGGCGACATCCAGTTCGGCTCCTATCACGCATCGGCCTATGTCATCCACCTGCTGGGCAGCGGCGGGCCGCTGGCCGAGGTGGCTCGCATCGGCGAGGAGCATCTGCGGCTGATCGGCGACCGCAACCGAACGGCGGCCGAGCATTGCCGGATGCAGGTCGACTTCGCCGCCGCCCTGATGGGCCGGACGCCGGCGCCCAACAGCATGGCTCGCGACCGGGTCCGGAGCGAGGCGGAGGAGGACGCCCATCTGCAGGCGCTGGATCTGGTCGCCCGCGCCAACTACCTGATCCGCCGGCTGCAGCTGGCCCTGCTGTTCCGGGATCTCGGCGCGGCCCGGCGCCTGATCGGCCCGACGACGGCGAGCCTGCCCGGCGCCGCCGGCCTCGCGGTCGAAGCCGAGGGCGTCGCCTTCCTGCTGCTGGCGGCGCTGGCAGAGGACGGCGATCGCGGCGACGGTTTCGCGGCACAACGCGACCGGCTGCGCGGCTGGAGCGAGCTGAACCCGCATAATTTCGGCGCCATGCACGGCTTGGTCGAGGCGGAGCTGGCGCGCGCCGAGGGGCGGACCGCCGACGCGCTCCGCCTCTACGGCGACGCCATCCATCGGGCCGACGCCGCCAAGCTGACCCATCAGGCCGCGCTGGCGAACGAGTATGCCGGGCGCTTCTGCCTGGGCCTGGGCAACGATGTCGCCGGCACGGCCCATCTGCGCGAGGCCGCGTCGCTGTACGGCTATTGGGGAGCCGCCGCCAAGGTGGCCGCGCTGGAGCAGGAGTTCCCCCGCCTGGCGGTGCGGTCGCGCGGAGCGCGCGCATCGCTGCGCGAGACCGGCAGCCCGGAGGACGACATCGATTTCCGGGCCGTGCTGCGGGCCGCGCATTCAATCTCACGCGAGATCGACCTGCGCCAGCTGGTGCAGCGGGTGCTGGGCGCGATCCAGGAGAGCGCCGGCGCGTCCTACGGCGTCCTGGTGCTGCGGCGCGACGATGGCCTGTATGTCGAGGCCGTCGGCCGCGACCGGGAGATCCTCGCCGGCGAAGGATCCGGACGGCTGGAGGAGAGCACTGCCGTCCCCCGGTCGGTCCTGTCCTATGTGCTGCGCACCCGCGAAGCCCTGGTGCTGGACAACGCCCAGCATTCGTCCGAGTTCTTGCGGGACCCTTACATCCAGACCAACCGCGTCGCCTCGATCCTGTGCGCCCCGCTGGACGAGCGGGGCCAGGTCGATGGGCTGATCTATCTCGAGAACAATCTCGCCGCCGGGATCTTCAGCCCGCGCCGGCTCGAGGTGGTGCAGGTCCTGGCGGGACAGGCGGCGATCGCCCTGGCGAATGCCCGGCTGTTCACCGCCCTCGACGGTGCGCGCACCGATCTGCTGCAGGCGAATGAAGGACTCGAGCAGAAGGTCGGCGAGCGCACCGCGGAACTCGCCGCCGCCCGCAACCGCGCGGTGACCAAGGAGCGCGAGGCGCGCCGGGCCCGGCGCGCCGCCGAGCTCGCCAACCAGGCGAAATCCCGCTTTCTGGCGGTGGTCAGCCACGAGATCCGGACGCCGATGAACGGCGTGCTGGGGATGCTGCAGATCCTCGACCGCGACCGCCTGGGCGAGGAGCAGCGCCGCTACCTGGAGATCGCCGAGGAATCAGGCAAGTCCCTGCTCGACCTGATCGACGGAATCCTGGACTACGCCCGGCTGGAGAACAGCCAGGAGGCGCTGGACCTGCAGGATTTCGACCTGCACCGGCTGGTGGCCGACGCGGTCGAGTTGATCCGCCCCCAGATTGCGGCCAGGGGGCTGGGGCTGACCCTCTCGATCGACGCGCCGCCGGAGGCGATCCTGCGCAGCGATCCCCGCCGCCTCGGCCGCGTGCTGATCAACCTGCTGAGCAACGCCGTCAAATTCACCTCGGAGGGCGGCATCGACGTGACGGTCGGGCTGGACCCGATGCCAGGGGGGCGGTCGATGCTGCGTGTCGCGGTGACGGACACCGGCATCGGCATCGCCCCTGACATGCACGACCGTATCTTCGGCGACTTCATCCAGGCCGATTCGTCGATCGCCCGGCGCTACGGCGGCACCGGGCTTGGCCTGGCGATCTGCCGCCGGATCGCCGACCTGCTGGGCGGCACGCTGACGGTCAACAGCGCGCCGGGCGCCGGCAGCACCTTCCGGCTGGCGGTGCCGGTGACGCCGGGCACGGCCACGCCGGAGGCGCCCGCGCCGGTCGTGGCCGGCCCGGCGCTGTCGGTCCTGGTGGTCGACGACGACCCGATCAACCGGGCTGTGGCCGCCGGGCTGCTCGGCCGGCTGGGCCACCGGGTCACCCTCGCCGATGGCGGTCCGGCCGCGATCGAGGCGGCGGCGGCCTCCGTCTTCGACGTGGTGATGATGGACCTGCACATGCCCGGCATGGACGGGCTGGAGGCGACGCGGCGGATCCGCGCCCTGCCGGGCGACCGCGAGCCGCCGCACATCCTGGCGCTGACCGCCGACCTGACCGACGGCAGCCGGCAGCGCTGCGCCCTGGCGGGGATCGAGCGCATCCTGGGCAAGCCGCTGCAGCTCGCCGCGCTGCAGCGCATGCTGGCCACCGTCTGCGACTCCCGCCCGCCGGTCGAGCCGCCGCTGGTGTCGGCCGATCCGACCGCCCTGGTCGACCAGGAGTTCTACGACGAGCGCCATGAGATCCTGGGCATCCGCGAGCTGGCGCGGCTGGCCCTGATGTTTCATCGGGTCTCGCGGCCGCTGATCCGGGCGATCGGCGCCGCGGCCGAGGCCGGCGACCGCCGCGACCTCGCCCGCCTGGCCCATCGCCTGAGCAGCTCGGCCGGCGCGCTGGGCCTGATCCGCCTGGCCCGCCACGCCTCCGCGATCGAGGTTTGCGCCGGCAACGACGCGCCGATCGACGGGCTGATGGACATGGCAGCGGCGCTGGGGCCGCTCCGCCGCCTGTCGATCGACGCCCTGATGGCGGAGATGCGGCGATCGCGCTCTCAGAGACCGTTTGGAAATGCGCTGGCGTGAGTCGGCTGGCGGTGGTTTCGAGAACCGGCGCGCAGCGGACGTTTGGGTCCGTGAGCACCGGAAGCGCTCGAGCCCGCCGTCAAACGGCCGCGCCAGGTGCGTTTGCAGACGGTCTCAGCCCCGCGCGTCGGTGCGGACACCTAGCTTGTAGCCGACCCCGGTCACGGTGACGATCACCGGCGGGCCGCCGGCCGGTGTCTGCAGCTTGCGCCGCAGCCGGGCGACCAGCGCATCGACGGTGCGGTCGCCGACATCGGTGTCGCGGTTGCTGATCACCTCGACCAGGTAGTCGCGGCTGAGCGGCCGGCCATTGGCCTGCACCAGCGCCGCCAGCAGGTCGAACTCGCCGCGCGTCACCCGCACCGGCGTGCCGTCCCGGGTGGTCAGCTCGCGCCGAGTCTGATCCAGCACCCAGGAGTCGAAGGTGACCACGGAATTGTGGTGCCGCACGGCGTCGCGTTCCAGCCCACGGCGGCGCAGCAGCGCCCGCGACCGGGCCAGCAGCTCGCGCAGCTTCACCGGCTTGGTCACATAGTCGTCGCCGGCCAGCTCGAGCCCGACGACGCGGTCGACCTCGCTGTCCTTCTGGGTGACGAAGATGATGCCGACCGCGCTGGTCGACCGGATCTCGCGGGCGAGGTCGAAGCCGTCGCCGTCCGGCAGCTGGATGTCGATGAACAGCAAGTCGGCGGGTGTGCGCTTCATGGCGCGGCGGCATTCCGCGCCGGTGGCCGCTTCCTCCACCTCGAAGCCTTCTTCCGCGAAGTAGCGCGCGATCATGGTGCGCGTGACCGGGTCGTCCTCCACCACGATCAGGCGATCGCGCCGTGCGGCGCCGCCCGTCATGTCCGCCATCCTATTGCTCATCAAAAATCCTGCCCTGCCCCGCGGCCGTTCCTTGTCGAGGCGCGTAGCGGATGAATGCGAACAGCCGTTCATATCTGATTTACATCCCGCGCCGCCCGGCATGCTACCAGAGTCAGTAGGATTCGGCACCCGAACGTGTCGCGGCGGCAGGAAACAGTCGTCGGCCGGAGCAGGATTCGGAAGATTTTTCCTAAAATTTATTGCGACCGGGGTGGATCTGTCGGTCCCCCGGTCGAATCGGCGGAGGCGAACATGTCCGAGCAGCAGAGCCCCTATCCGCATGTCCCGATCGCCGAGATGCTGCAGCGGATCCGGAAGGACAATGCCGGCCACGGCACCAAGCATGTGGTGATCCTGGGCGCCGGCATCGCCGGCCTGGTGGCGGCCTATGAGCTGCAGCAGCTCGGCCACATCGCCACGATCCTCGAGGGCAGCGAGCGCGTCGGCGGCCGCATCCTGACCCACCATTTCAAGGACGGCAGCTACAACGAGCTGGGGGCGATGCGTGTCCCGGGCTCGCACGACTACACCCATTATTACATCGACCGGGCGGGCCTGACCGGCCGGCTGATCCCGTTCGTCAACAGCGTCGACCAGAACTTCCTCGATATCCATGACGTGGTCTGCCGGCTGGGCGAGGACCGCAGCCGGATCTATCCGCGCTACGGCCTGCCGGAGACCCCGCCCTCTCCCGACGGCGCCTATCCGCAGGACCCCGGCGGCGCCATCTTCGGCTGGGTGCTGGCCAACGCCATCGCGCCCCTGACCCCCTTCGAGCAGGACAGCCTGTTCAAGGGCGAGATGACCACCGACCGGCTGCGCACTCTCGACAGCCTGTCGCTCGGCGCCTTCCTCGACACCGTGCTGCCGCAGTCGGTGAAGCAGCTGGTCGGCGCCTATACCAGCCTCGCCGTCTGGTTCGACAAGGCGGTGACGATGTTCATCCGCGACACCATCGTCGGCACCGGCAACAACCTGACCACGCTGCAGGACGGCATGAGCCAGCTGCCCGAAACGCTGGCGGCGATGCTGCGCCCCGGCACCGTGTTGAAGCAGCACGAGGTCACCCGCATCAGCCTGACCTCCGAGACCAGCGTCGAGATCGGCTATGTCGGGCCGGAAGGGCCGCAGATCCTGGCCGCGGACTATGTGCTGTGCACCCTGCCCTTCGGCGTCATGCGCCGGATGCAGCTGGAGGGTTTCAGCTACGGCAAGCGCCTGTCGATCAGCCAGATGGCCTATGCCGCCTCGACCAAGGTCATCCTCGACTGCCGCGAGCGGTTCTGGCAGTCGCGCTACGGCATCTATGGCGGCGCCTCGATCTCGGACGGGCTGCAGCGCCAGACCTACTATCCGATGGACCACCTGCAGGTCGAACGCGGCCCGCTGCCGCCGCGGCCCTGGTCGAACCCGCACACCGGCCCGGCGCATGACGAGCGCACCGGGCCCGCGCCGAACGCCGATGCTTCGATGCCGGGGGCGCTGCTGGGCGCCTATTGCTGGGGCTCGGACGCGCTGCGCCTCGGGTTGATGGAGCCGGCGGCGCAGGTCGAGGCGGTGCGCCGCGGCATCGCCCGATACCACCCGGAGATCCTGGACGACAATCTGGTGGTCGATTCCGCGTCGATCTGCTGGCAGTCGCACAAATGGTCGGCCGGCGCCTTCGCCTTCCTGCTGCCGGGGCAGCTCGGCTCGATCTGGCTCGACGGCAGGAAGCCGGAAGGCCGGGTGTTCTTCGCCGGCGAGCACTGCTCGCTCGACCAGGCCTGGATCCAGGGCTCGCTGATCGCCTCGCTCGAGGCGGTCGACCAGATCGTGAGCATCTGACGTGGCGGCCGCGCAACCATCCTTGCAGACGGAGTGATGATCATGGGCGCAGACATCGGCAGCGTGATCGACTGTGCGATCATCGGCGGCGGCATGGGCGGCGTGTACAGCGCCTGGCGGCTGGCCACCGCGCCGGACTCGAAGATCCCGGCGGCCGGCATCCACCTGTTCGAGATGAGCGACCGGATCGGCGGGCGGCTCGACACCGTCCGCCTGCCCGGCATGCCGCATGTGCCGGCCGAGCTGGGCGGGATGCGGATCATGACCACGCAGCTGCTGGTCATGGGGCTGGTCAAGCATCTGGGCTTCCAGACCGAGCCCTTCCCGATGGGCGGGGCCCAGAACCTGGCCTATTTGCGCAGCCACCGCTTCCAGGTCCATCAGTATACCGACGCCGCGACGGTGCCGTACTGGCTGACCGAGCAGGAGCGCGGCAAGTCGCCGTCGCAGTTGGTGGTGCAGGCGATCGAGACGATCATCCCCGGCGCCACCAAGATGAGCAGTGCGGAGCTGCGCGCCGCCTGCGCCGCTGCCACCCTGAACGGCTTCCCGCTGCGCCAGCACGGCTTCTGGCAGGTGCTGCTGAACCTGCTGAGCGTCGAGGCCTACAACCTCGCCCTCGCCGGCGGCGGCTTCAACACGGTGCTGACCAACTGGAACGCCGCCGAGGCCATCCCCTGGTACATGGAGGATTGGTCGATCCCGCCGGACCAGACCCCGTATGTCCACCTGCCGGAGGGGTACGAGGCCCTGCCCTGGCGCCTGCGCGACCAGTTCGCGGCGGCCGGCGGCCATGTCCATCTGCGGCGGGAGCTGATCGCCTTCAGCCGGCGCGAGGACGGGCTGTACGCCCTGACCATCCATGACCACGGCATCGGCCGTGACCATGTCGTGTTGGCGCGCCGCCTGATCCTGGCGATGCCGCGCCGGTCGCTGGACCGCATCGCCGAGCATCCGCTGGACCGGGCCGGCCCGAGCGAGTTCTTCGCCAAGCCCGGCGTGGCCGAGCTGCTGGCCACCGTCACCGGCCAGGCGCTGTACAAATTCGCCCTGGCCTATCCGCAGCCCTGGTGGCACCAGCTGGGCCTGACCTCGGGCGATTCCGTCACCGACCTGCCGCTGCGCCAGATCTATTATTTCGAGACCGAAGGCGACATGCCCGGCGGCGACCCGCGGAACCACAACTCGCTGCTGGTCGCGGCCTATACCGATGGTATCTCGGTCGATTATTGGGAGGGCGTGCGCGACAGCGGGCCGCCCTTCGAGGGCCGCCACAATCCTTTCGTCACCGGCGCCGAGCCGAAGCTGGGCGACGTCTACCGGATCAGCGCGCTGATGGTGGCCGAGGCGCATCGCCAGCTGAAGGAAGTGCATGGCGTGGCGGAGGCGCCGGAGCCTTATGCCGCCGCCTTCCGCGACTGGGGCGACGACCCCTATGGCGGCGGCTGGCATTCCTGGAACATCGGCGTCGACACCGCGGCGGTGATGCCGCTGATCGTCAAGCCGGTGCTCGACGAGGAGGTCTATATCTGCGGCGAATCCTACTCGACCTATCAGGGCTGGGTCGAAGGCGCGCTGCAGACCGCCGAGATGATGCTGACCAGGCATTTCGGCCTGACCGCCCCGGACTTCAGCCCCGCCTCCGCCGCCTGATCTCCCGTCCCTTGTCCCGAAAGTTCCCGCGATGCTGCAGCAGAGCACGACCTACTACCGCACAGTGACCGACCGGACGGTGTCGCAGCTGCTGCTCGACTATCTGAAGCTCGAGGATGTCCGCTACCTGTTCGGCATCCCCGGCGGCGGCATCATGTATCTGCTGAACGATCTGCGGCTGCGCGAGGACGAGTTCACCTACATCGTCTGCCGGCACGAGACCGGCGCCGCCTACATGGCGGACGGGCTGCACCGCGTCACCGGGGGGCTGGGCGTGGTCCTGGCCACCACCGGCCCGGGCGCGGTCAACGCCCTGACCGGGGTGATGAACGCCCAGGCCGACCACTCCGCCGTCCTGGCCATCACCGGCGAGGTGGCCGAGAGCTATTTCGGCAAGGGCTATCTGCAGCAGGGCGTCGACGGCACGCTGAATGTCGACGCCGTGTACCAGGCCTCGGTGCAGTACAGCGCCATGATCGCCAGCCCGGACGATTTCGCCACCCTGTTCACCCAGGCGCTGCGCGACGCGCTATCGATCCCGTTCCGCGCCTCCCATATCAGCCTGCCGGTCGACGTCTCGAACGAGACGCCCACCAAGCCGGTGGCGTTCCCGGCGAGCTGGCGGAACTACCGCACCGTGCCGCAGGCCAGCGACCGCGCCCGCACCGATCAGGCGCTGGACCTGCTGCTGCGGGCGAAGCGGCCGCTGATCATGCTCGGCAACGGCAACCGGTTCGCGATGCAGGGTGAGCGGCGCGACAGGTTCATCGCCTTCGTCGAGCGCTTCGGCATCCCGGTGATGACCTCGCCCGACGGCAAGGCGCTGTTCCCGGAGACCCACCCGCTGTCGCTGCGCAACACCGGCCTGGCCGGCTGCATCTGGCCCGGCCTGTATCTCGCCGCGGCCGGCGGCGGCCCGGCCTATGACGCATTGATGGTGATGGGGTCGGTGCTGGGCAACCTCGCCACCGGCAACTGGAACACCGCCCTGCTGCCGCAGGGGCCGCTGATCCAGGTCGATGCCGACCAGGCGGTGATCGGCCGCGTCTTCCCGATCGAGCTTGGCATCGTCAGCGAGCTCGGCCAGTTCATCGACGATTTGTGCGAGCTGGCGGCGCGGCGCCAGCCGGACGAGGCGGCGGTGGCGGAGCGCAAGAAATATGTCAGCTGGATCCGGGACAACCACGCGCCGTGGTACGACCCGGAGAAGCGCGAATCCCAGGCCAGCCCGATCCTGCCGCAATCGGCGATGCGGGTGATCAACGAGGTGGTGCCGGCCGGCAGCCACATCTTCATCGACTGCGCCAACTGCGTCGGCTGGACGCTGAACGACCTGGCGATCGACCCGCCGACMCAGCTGCATCTGTCGCTCGACACCGGGCCGCTCGGCTTCGGCACCTGCGCCGTGGTCGGCGGCAAGCTCGGCGCGCCGGACCGGACCTGCATCGCGATCACCGGCGACGGCGCCTTCCTGATGCATGGCAGCGAGGTGTCGACCGCCGCGCGCTACGGCATCGGCGCCGTCTGGATCGTCATGGACAACAACGACCTGGCCATGGTCAGCCAGGGCAACGCGCATTTCTTCCCCCAGCCGCCCGAGCCGTCCTGGACCGACTACTACGAGCTGGGCGCGCCGGACCTGGCGGCCTTCGCCACGGGGCTGGGCGCCACCACCTACACGGTGCGCGACCCCGGGCAGTTGCACGCCGCCCTGACCAAGGCGATCGGCCAGGCCGACCTGTACCGCCGGCCGCAGGTGATCGTGCTGGAGATCGACCGGTCCGAGGTGCCGCCCTACTACCGCACCCCGCCGCAGGCCTGAACATGCCCGTCGCACTCCAGGCTTCGCGGAAGGATTGGTGAATGGTTGACAACACCGCCCGCATCAAGGGCGTCGGCTTCGCGGTGCCGGAGCAGGTCCGCACCAACGATGCGCCGGTCTTCGACTGGATCAAGGCCAACCCGCCGCCGCACACCGACCTGTTCCAGGGCTTCGACCAGCGCCGGATCCTGGCGCCGGGCCAGAGCCTGATCGGGCTGATGGCCGAGGCCGCCGCCGCCGCCCTGGTCGATGCCGGGCTGGGCGCCGGCGACATCGACCTGCTGGTCGGCGCCGCCTCGGTGGCCGACTACATCAGCCCGAACGACCTGGTGGCGCTGCACCAGACGCTGAACCTGCCGCCGCGCTGCCAGGTGCTGCCGCTGGGGACTGAGTTCACCATCTTCAACGACGGGCTGGTCCTGGCCGAGGCGCTGATCCGCACCGGCCGCGGCCTGCGCAACGCGCTGGTCGTCTGCGGCTGCAACTGGAGCCGGCATGTCAGCTATCACGAGGCGACCTGCATCGGCGCCGCCGACGGCGCCGGCGCGGCGGTGATGGCGGTGAGCGACGACGCGCAGCGCTTCGCCCTGGTCGACGTGGTGACCGACACCGACACCGGCTATTTCGGCGCCATGCATATGAGCGCCCGGCCGGCCGGCACGATCGACCCGCCGCCGCCCTATCTGGCCAAGAGCTTCACCACCCCGCTGATGTATATCGGCGACGAGGGGGCCGCGTCGTACGAGGAGTACGGCGCCAAGATCCCGCCGCGGATCGTCGACCGGCTGCTGCGCCGCAACGGGCTGGCGGCCGACGAGATCACGCTGATCGCGCACCAGGCCTCGTCGGTGCTGAGCGGCGCCTGGGCCGAGGCGATCCGGCCGGGCCAGTACCTGTCGACGTTGACCGAATACGCCAACATGACCTCGGCCTCGGTGCCGGTGACGCTGGCGGCGCTCTATTCCGAGATCGCCCGGGACAACCTGGTGCTGCTGACCATCGGCCTGCAGCAGCAGACCTCGGCGGTGCTGCTGCGCCGCCGCTGCGCCCGGGGGCAGGTCGCCGTCTGAGCCCGCGGGGCGGCGCCAGGCCCCGCTTCGGCCTCGACCGAGGCGGCCTTCGATCGATGCGGTCGAAACCGGCTGTCGCTTCCGATGGCCGCCAGTCATTCGCTATCTCGTCCAGTGCGAATGGTGGTTCATACCCCAGTCACAGTGCTGAACATTGCGGCGGCTATACAGAAACATAAGCTGAGCCGTGCAATATTGCGCCAAGTTCCCCGGCGATATCGGCGGAATATTGTCGTATGACTGGAGTGCGCGGGCGGCGGCCGAAAAAATTGGAGGCCTTCATGCACAACAGTATCGCCCCTAAGAGGGAAGCCGCGTCAGACGGGCTGGCCGCGCTGTTCAACTCCATCGAGACCCGCAGCGGCATCGCCGGTGTCTCAAGCCGGGCGATCGGTCCTAACGAAGCGGCGTTCCGCGCCATGCATCTGGATCTCGGCGAGATCTGTGCGGCGCTTCGGGCCGCCGATCTCGACCCCCCTCTGGTCACCGTCTGCGCCGACGTGCTGCGCATCCCGGACCGGCTCGATTGGACCCTGCGCCGGACCGAGCTGGTGATCGCGGCCCGCCGGATCCAGTCCGACGGCTATGCCACCTTCAATCTGGACTACCGCGACAGCACGACGGCCAGCCTGACCGTGTTCACCGATGAGGTGGACGGCCGGTTCCAGGCAATCGCCATGACCGCGCCCGACGGGCCGCAGCCGGCGGCCTTCTTCTTCGACGCCCCCCCTGCAACGGGCGGCACCCGAATCCACCTGCCGCTGCGCCAGCCCGTCGAGACGTCGCTGGGCAGCATGCGGGACCTGCCGCCGCGCGCGATGACGGTCGTCGAGCAGGCGCTTCAGATCGAATGCGCCGTCGCCTCGCTGCTGCGCGAGCAGCGCCCCGACCTGGCCGGGGCGATGATCGGCTGGATCAAATCCTGGTCCGCCGACGTGCCCGGCTTGGCCCGGATCGCGGCGGAACTCGACAAGCTTCTGGCCGCGCAGGCCGGTGCGACCCTGACATCGCTGTCCTCCTGGCAGAAGAACGCCATGGCCGCGACCGGCTGACACCGACGAGTTCGTGATCGGCCCGTCCCTCTCCGCCCAACGAACCGTCATTGCGAGGAGGCAAAGCCGACGAAGCAATCCAGGGACCGGTTCGCACTGGCCCTGGATTGCTTCGCTGCGCTCGCAATGACGACCTTTTATGGGGTTCGCCGGTCTGACACCGTATCGGCCCCTCCGCTCGGTGCGGCCTGCTACCCCCGGGCGGTCTCGGCCCAGAGGTCGCGGGCCAGCCCGGCCAGGGTCAGGGATTCGGCCCAACGGTCGGTGGTGTCGTTGCCGTCACGGCCGGTGATGGCATAGGGCTGCGGCCCCAGCTCGCAGGTGAAGGACAGCGTCGCGTCCGCCGCGGCGCGGCGGCGCCAGCTGCGGAAGCCATGGCCCCACCAGTCGAGGAACAGGTCCACCCAGGGCTTGTGGTGCGGGAAGGAAATCTCGATCTGCACCTGCTCGCGTGAGGCGACGCGGCCGTGGAAGGCCCAGGAATTCTCCAGGATCCGGTGGATCAGGGCGTGGTTCTCGTCCGACACCGGCCAGGCGAATTCCCGCCCGACCAGGAAGTGCGACAGGTCGGCCAGCAGCGGCAGCCCCGGGAACCGGTCGAGCAGGTCGAGGGTGAAGTACAGATCCGTCGTCATCCGGTCGCGATGGGTCTCGATCAGCACCGGAAACTCCACCTGCTCAGCCAGGCGGCGCCAGCCTTCGATCAGCTTCACGCACTCCTCCAGCCGCCGCGGCCGGACATCCGGCTGCAGGTTGATGTGGTGCACCGGGAACTGCGCCGCGATCTCCAGCACCGGCTTCAGCTCGTCGACRGTCTTCGGGAAGCACACGCCTTCGGCGACCATGCCGGAGTGCAGGCCGCCCGCCATGCGGCGGACCAGATCCCGGTCGGTCCAGGGCGTGCTGATGCCGTCGAAGCCGGCCCCGGCGATCATCTCGACATTGGCCTCGACCGTGCGCTCGAACCCGTCGGTGTGGCGCCGCTCCATCGCCCAGAGCGACTGAAGCACCAATAGCCGCTGCATTCCCCTGCCCCCTCCCCTTGCTTTCAGGCCCTGCGACGGCGGCGCTGGCGATACTGGTCCGCGGCCACGGCGGCGATGATGATGCCGCCCTTCACGATGTCCTGGTAGTAGGCGTCGATGCCGAGAAAGGTGAAGCCGCTGGTCATCACCCCCAGGATCACCGTGCCGATCACGGTGCCGGTGATGCGACCGACGCCGCCGGCCAGGCTGGTGCCGCCGATCACCGCCGCGGCGATGGCGTCGAGCTCGTAGCCGGTGCCCATATTGGCCTGGCCGCTGCCGTTGCGCGCCGCCATGACAATGCCGCCCAGACCGGCCAGCAGGCCGGCGATGGTGTAGACGAGCATCAGATGCCGGCCGACATCGATGCCGGAGACCCGAGCCGCCTGCGGGTTGGCGCCGATGGCGTAGGTGAACTTGCCGTAGCGGGTGTAGCGCAGCGCCACGTGGAAGATCAGCGCCACGACCAGGAACAGGATCACCGGCCGGCTGCCCTGGCCGATCCAGGTGAAGGCCGGCAGCAGGCCGGAGACCGGGGCGCCGTCGGTATAGGCACGGGCGGCGCCGCGGGCCGCCACCATCATGCCGAGCGTGGCGATGAAGGGCGGGATGCCGGTCTTGGCGATCAGCGCGCCGTTGACCAGCCCGGCCGCGCCGCCGACCAGCAGGCCCACCGCCAACGGCACCACCACCGGCATGTCGGTCAGGGCCGGGAAGATGACGCGGCTGAAGCTCGAACCCTGGGCGAAGGTCGCCGACACCATGGCGGCCAGCGCCAGCACCGAGCCGGGCGACAGGTCGACGCCGGAGGTGATGATCACCTGGGTCGCGCCGACCGCCAGCAGCCCGACGATCGAGACCTGCAGCACGATGATCAGCAGGCGCTGCGGGTTGACCAGGAAGGACTGGCCGCGGACGTACCAGCCGAGCGCCTCGAACAGCACGCAGATGCCCACCAGGACCAGGAAGATGCTGGCCTCAACCGGCATGCGGAACCGGCGGCGGCTGGGCTCGATCTGGGGTGTGGAGACCTGGGTCGCGCTCATCCTGTCCTCCCCGGCCGGCGCCCGGCCGGCTCTCGTTTGTCTCGCGGGCGGCGGCCTCAGTGCGAGGCCAGCCGCATGATGCTCACCTGGTCGGCCTCGCTGCGGTCGAGAATGCCGGTAACCCGGCCCTGGTGCATGACCATGATCCGGTCGCTCATGCCGAGGATCTCCGGCAGCTCGGACGAGATCATCAGCACTGCGACGCCCTCCTGCGCCAGGGCCGAGATCAGCCGGTAGATCTCCGCCTTGGCGCCGACATCGATGCCGCGCGTCGGCTCGTCCAGGATCAGGATGCGCGGCTTGGTCAGGAGCCAGCGGGCGATCAGCACCTTCTGCTGGTTGCCGCCGGACAGGTTCAGCGCCGGCTCCTGCAGATCCGGCGTCTTGATCCGGAGCGTGGTGCGCCAGGCCTGGCAGGCCTGGGCGATCGCGCCTTGGGCGACGAAGCCGGCCTTGACGTAGCGGTCGCGCAGCACCGCCATCTGCATGTTCTCGAGCACCGGCAGGGCCAGGAACAGCCCGCTCTCCTTGCGGTCCTCGGTCAGGAAGGCCATGCCCGCGGCCATCGCCTGGGCCGGCGACCCGATCCGCACCGCCTCGCCCCGGATCCGGATGGTGCCGGCGTTGGCCGGGGTGACGCCGAACAGCGCCTCGGCCACATTGGTGCGGCCGGAGCCGACCAGGCCGGCGACGCCGAGGATCTCGCCGGCCCGCAGCTCGAAGCCGATATCGGCGAAGACGCCGTCGAGGCCGAGGCCTTCGACTGAGAGCACGGGGGCGCCGATCTCGGCCTGCAGCTTCGGATACATCTGGCCGAGCTCGCGCCCCACCATCATCCGGATGATGGCTTCGCGGTCGAGCTCGGCGGCGGGGCCGGAGCCGATGAAGCGGCCGTCGCGGAACACCGAGACCTCGTCGGCGACCGCCGCCAGCTCGCTCATCTTGTGGGTGATGTAGACGATGCCTTTGCCGGCCGCCTTCAGCGTGCGGATGATGGCGAACAGGTGGTCGACCTCGCGCTCGGTCAGGGCCGAGGTCGGCTCGTCCATGATCAGGACGTCGGAGTTGTAGGACACGGCCTTGGCGATCTCGACCATCTGCCGGCTGGCGATGGTCAGGCTGCGCACCTCCGCCTCCGGGTCGATGTCGATGGCGAGCTGGGCGAACAGCGCCGCCGTGCGCCGCCGCATCGCGCCGTGGTCGATCAGGCCGAAGCGGTTCTTCGGCTCGCGCCGGATCCAGATGTTCTCCGCCACCGTCATGAACGGCATCAGGTTCAGCTCCTGATGGATCATGGCGATGCCGGCCTCCAGCGCCGCCAGCGGCGTCGGCAGCACGACCGGCCGGCCCTTGAGCCGGATCTCGCCGGCATCCGGCGCGTAGATGCCGGCGATGATCTTCATCAGCGTCGACTTGCCGGCGCCGTTCTCGCCCATCAGCGCGTGCACGGTGCCGGGGCGCAGCCGGAACGACACGTCGTCGAGGGCGACGACGCCCGGGAACGCCTTGCGCACATTCGCCACCTCCAGCAGGCAGTCGGCGGGCGAAGGGTCGGGCCGGCGCAGGGCGGTGACGGCGGCAGTCATGGCGGACGCCTTTCCCCCGGGGGCGCGGGCGCCCCCGGACCTCGGTCGAGGATCGCGGATTTACTGCGAGAACTTCTTCATGGTGTCCGGCGTCACCAGCTCGAACGGGATCCACTGCCAGGAATCCATCTTCTCGCCCGCCGCCAGCTTCAGCGCCGCCTCGACCGCGCCACGGCCCTGGCCGCGGGCGTTCTGGAACACGGTGACGTCGAGATTGCCCTTCTCCATCTCGGCCAGCGCGTCCGGCGTCGCGTCGACACCGCCGATCAGATAGGGCTTCGGATCCTTGCCGGCCTGCTGCATGGCCAGGATGGCGCCGACCGCCATCTCGTCATTGTTGGCGGCGACGATGGTGAAGTCGGTGCCCGCGGTCAGCCAGTTGGTCATCAGGTCGATGGCCTCGTTGCGCTGGAAGTTCGCGGTCTGCTTCTCGATGATCTTCATGTCGGGATATTTGGCGACGACGTCCTCGACATCCTTGGTGCGCAGCTGCGCCGCATTGGTCGCCAGCTCGCCGACCATGACCACGACATTGCCCTTGTGCCCGGCCAGCCGCGCCAGCTCCTCCATCTCCAGCGTGCCGGACTGAAGCTCGTCCGAGCCGACGAAGACCACCCCGGCGGGCAGGGTGTCGCCGGCCGGCTTGCGGTTGACGAAGACCAGCGGGATCTTGGCCTCCACCGTCAGCTGCGACATCTGCGGCGTCGCCGAGGTGTCGACCGGGTTGACGATGATGGCGTCGACGCCGGAGGCGATGAAGTTCTGGATCTGGCTGGTCTGGTTGCCGATGTCGCCCTTGGCGTCCTCGAACTGGATCTCGGCGCCCTTCGCCTTGGCCTCCTCGGTCATCGCGTTGCGCAGGATGGTCAGGAAGTTGTCGTCGAAATGGGCCATCGACACGCCGATCTTGGTCGCGGCCTCAGCGGGCAGCGACAGCAGAGCGGCGGCGGCGAAGGCGATCAGGGTTCTCTTCATCAGGCGTCCTCCCATGGTTCGTCCGGTTCGTGCCGGGTTCTGTGTCCGGTGACGCTAGACCGCGCCGCCGGACAGCTCAATCAGCCCATGATAGAATCTATCAAATTCCCTCACAGACTCGCGGATTTCACTGAGAGATCTCTATCATTCGGAGGCTTTCACGCCAGCGCCGCGGCCAGATGGTCGATGCTGGCCCGCAGCGCGCCGGCGATGTCGGGATCGGCATGGACGCCGGCGGCGAAGGGCTCGAAGGAGACGGGGCCGCGATAGCCGCCGGCACGCAGTGCCCGGATCTGGCCCAGATTGCCGATCAGGTCGGCCGGGCCGACCAGCACGCGATGCGCGTCGCGCAACGCCGCCAGCGGCACCGCGCGGTCCTCCACCCCCGAGATGTGGACCAGCCCGGTGCGTTCGGGAAACAGGTCCGGCTCTCCCGCCAGGTGATGGTGAAAGGTGTCGTGCACCAGCCGGAACCGGTCGCCGAGGCCGAGTTCGTCGATTGCCGCCACGGCCTCGCGCTTGGAGCGGAGCGAACAGATCTCGAAGCCGAGCGGCTCGACCAGGCCGAGGATGCCGGCCCCGGCCAGGATCGGCGCCAGGCCCGACAGGGCCCGGCGCAGCCCGGCGCGGCGCTCCTCCGGCGGCGTCTGCCAGCCGGCATCGTTGACCGGCACCAGCACCAGCGCCCGGGCGCCGCAGCGTCCGGCATAGTCGGCGAGCGCCCGCGCCTCCTCGGCCCGCGCCTCGGTCCAGTCGTTGAAGCGCTGCAGCGCGTTGATCGACAGGATGGTCAGGTCGCATTGCGCCGCCAGCCGCGCCACCGCCTCCGCCGCCAGGCCGCCGGCGACCATGCCGTCGCCGAGATCGTTGCGGATCTCGACGCCGCGGCAGCCGAGGCCGGCGGCGAGGTCGAAGAACCGCGGCACATCCAGGGCCGGCGCCACCATGTGGTTCAGCGCCACGACGACATCCGTTTCCATCCCGTCACCACTTTGATTGTTTAACAATCAGATTGCTTCGTTTCGATGCTGATGATGGAAGCCATATGATTGAAAATCTGTCAACGGCAATTGCACATGCCAGCCGAACAGGGCCTCCCCGGTTCAGTTTGACCTTGCAGGCGCAAATCCGTATTGATGCTTAAGCCATCAAACGAGAGGGGATTGGATGCGGCGCGGCAGCTGGCAGGGCCCCACCATCGCCGAGATCGCGGCAGAGGCCGGCGTGTCGACCGCGACGGTCGACCGCGTGGTCAACGGCCGCGGCGGCGTGGCCGCGGACAAGGCGCAGGCGGTGCTGGCCGCGCTGGAGCGGCGGCAGGGCCCGTCCGTCGCGGCCGCGGCGCCGTCGATCCGGCTGGGCTTCGCCTGCGATTCGGGCCAGACCTTCACCGCCACCCTGGTCCAGGCGCTGGAGCGGGTCGCGGCGGAGGATCCGGGGCTGGGCCTGGAGATTTTCACCCAGCCGACGGCCGAGGTCGACCCGCCGGACTTCGCCGAGCACCTCTCGGCGATGCTGTCGCGCTGCGACGGGCTGCTGCTGGTGGCGCGCGAGCATTTCGCCATCAACCGGGCGGTCCAGGCCGCGGACGGCAAGCCAGTGGTCTGCCTGACCACGGACCTGCCCGGATCCGGCCGCATCGCCTATGTCGGCATGGACCAGGAGCGGGCGGGGTCGACCGCCGCCTGGCTGATGGGCCGGCTGACCGGCGGGCGCCCGGGGCGGATCGTGCTGGTCGCCAGCGCGCCCTATCGCTGCCAGGAGGAGCGCGAGATCGGCTTCCGCCGCGTGCTGCGTACCGAATTCCCGACCCTGTCGGTCGAGGAAAGCATCAATTCCAGCGACGATCCCGATTTCGCCTACGCCACCATGCGCGAGATCCTGGCGGCGGGGCCGGCGCCGCTCGGCGTCTACAACACCGCCGGCGGCAATGTCGGCATCGCCCGGGCGATCGCCGAGGCCGGGATGACCGGCAGCACGGCCTTCATCGGCCATGAGCTGAACGAGAACTCCGCCCGGCTGCTGGAGGAGGGCGGCATGGATGCCGTGCTGAGCCACGACGTGGCGGCCGAGCTGCGCCAGGCGGTCGCGATCATCCGCGGCCGGCTCGCCGGCGTTCCGCTGCCGGAAGAGGCGCCGGCCCGGCCGCTGATCGTGACCAAGTACAACCGGTAGGCGCGGGCGGGCTGCCACTCCCCTCCTTTCGTCATCCCCGCTTTCGCGCTAGGGGATGTACATAAGTGCCATGTCTGTTTGCGGTGCGTCGCGTTGACTCAGGCGCACGGACGGGGTGGCGCCGGGACTGGCGCTCATGATTCCTATATTCGCACGCTCGACGACGGGAGTGCGGCATGGAAACGGTCTTGGGTCGGTTTGGGGATCATCGCCTCGATAAAGGGGGGCGCTGCTCCTCGAACGCATGGTGCAATTGGGCACGAGTTGCCTGCGTCGTCTGTCCCAGGGCAACAAGACGGTCGAGATCCGCTTCGGCCGGCTGCTGCGTCATCCGAAGGTAACGGTGGAGCGCCTTGTTGCCGGTTGGAGCGAGGGCACGGCAGCGGCGGTTGCGGGTCGGCATGTCCTGGCGATCCAGGACACGAGCGAGCTGAACTTCCGGACCAGCAAAGGCCGCGACCGCGGGCTGGGCGCGATCGGCAAAGGGGTCGGCCGGGGCCTGCTGCTGCACCCGATGATCGCGCTCGATGCCGGGACCGGCGCGTGTCTCGGCCTGGTCGGCGGCAGCCTGTGGAGCCGCGAGCCGCCACAGCCGGGTGCTTCGGCTCCGAAGAAGAACAATGCCCGCCGGCCGTTGGCAGAGAAGGAGTCGCGGCACTGGGTCGAGACCGCTCAAGCGGCCAAGACGGTGCTGTCCTCGGCCACGACCGTGACCATGATCGCCGATCGCGAGGCCGACCTCTACCCGCTCTGGGCGTCGATCCCCGAGGCCCACATCCATGTGCTCGGCCGGATCTTCCATGACCGCAAACTGCCGGGCGGGGGCTCGCTTTATACCGTCTCGGCCCCCTGGCCGGTCCTGGGACGGCGCACCATCGCCATTCGCGAGCGGCCCGATCGGCCCGCCCGTGTGGCCGAACTCGAAGTGCGGGCAGGCACGATCACCATCCCCCGCCCACAGGAACCCCGCACGTCCACGCTCCCCAAGCAGGTGACCCTGACCTTGCTCGAAGTGAGCGAGCCGGCGGCGCCCGCCGGCGCCGAGCCCCTGCTCTGGCGCCTGCTGACCAGCCATGCCGCCCCCGATGCCGATGCCGCCTGGCAGATCGTCGACTGGTACCGCGCCCGCTGGACCATCGAGCAGTTCTTCCGCATCCTCAAGCAGCAAGGGCCTCCGCGTCGAGGACAGCCAACTCGAAACCGCCGACCGGCTCCTCAAGCTGGCCGCCATCGCCACCCGCGCCGCCCTCGTCACCCTGCAACTCACCCAGGCCCGCGACGGTCAGGACTGCTTGGACAGCGCCCTCGTCTTCTCACCCGCCGAACTCGACACTCTCGAAGCCGTCAATTGATCTTACGCAAGATCAAGCCCGACCCGTCCCAACCCATATCGAAGCCGCAGTCTGCCATGGGCCGCTTGGGTCATCGCCCGCCTCGGTGGCTGGGACGGCTCTCGCACCAAAACCGCCAAACCGCCCGGTCCCATCACCTTCAAGCATGGCCTCGACATCCTCAAAACCATGGCCGCTGGCTGGGCTCTCCGCGATATGTACATCCCCTAGCGCGAAAGCGGGGATCTCTGCGGAACTGGGACGAGATCCCATGTCTGCGCCGCAGCACTTCGTGCCGCGTCGCGCACGGGATGACGATTCCTTTGGGTGGCTCTTGGCCTAGATATTCTCCGACACATACAGCTCGAACGGCACCAGGATCTGGCCCGGCGGCTCGGGGGCGGGTGCCTCCATCGCGCGCACCATCGCGTCCACCGCCCGCGCGGCGAGGAGTGGGGTCGGGGTCGAGATCACCGCGGTCAGCACGCCGTCGATCAGGGCGGCGCGGGTCTTGGCCGTCAGCTCGTTGCACACGATCGCCACCGGCGCATGGGCCGTCTCCTGCCGCGCCGCGTCGATCACGCCCTCGGTGCCGCCGCCGCAGATGTAGAGACCGACCAGGTCGGGGTTCCCGGCCATCAGGTCGTGCGTCGCCTCGCGCGCGATCCGCGCATCTTCGAGGTTGATCAGCGGCTCCAGCAGCCGGAACTCCGGCGCATGTTCGCGGAAATAGGAGCGGAACGAGATCTCCGCCGTCTCCTGGCACAAATAGCGGTGGCTGCCGACGATGATGCCGACCTTGCCGGGCGCCCGCGCCGTCTTCGCCACCATCCAGGCGGCGGTGCGGCCCTCCTTCCGGTTGTCGCGGCCGATATAGCCGGCCCGGTCCTCGGCCATCAGGTCGGTCACGATGGCGAAGACCGGAACGCCGTCGCGCCGCAGATCGGCGATCGCCTCCGACACATGCGGATGGTCGACCGAGACCACGGCCAGCGCGTCCACCCGGGCCCCGACCCGGCGCAGCGCCTCGACGATGGTCGCCGGCGACAGCTCCTCCATGAACTCGACCACGGCTCGGCCGCGCACCGCGGTACAGGCGGCGGTGGCGGCCTGAAGGTCGGCGGCGAGCTGCTGGTAGAACGGAACCTGCCGTTTCTGCAGCAGGAAGCCGAAGGTGCGGACCGGCAGCTCGCCCCGCAGCCGCTGCTGCAGCAGCGTGGTGGCGTGGTAGCCGATCGCCTCGGCGGCCCGTAGCACCCGCTCGGCCGTGCCCTCGCGCACCGGGTGGCGCTGGTTCAGCACCCGGTCGACGGTGGCGACGCTGACGCCGGCCGCCGCGGCCAGGTCGGAAATGGTCGGGCGCCTGCTCATCCTGCTTCCGCTGTCAGATCCGATCACGGCAGCCTGCCACGGGATGATGGAAAATGATAGATTCTATCATCATCGCATTGAGGCCGGCGGGGCCGCGGGTTACGCTCTCTCCAGATCCGCCGCCAAGCGGAAGCGGTGCAGGAGGACGCCATGCCGGGAGAGATCGGCCGGAGGGACTACAGCCTAGTCGGGGCGGAGGGCCGGCGCGCGGTCGAGGCCGGGCTGGCCGGCGCCGCCTGGTACACCAGCCCGATCCCGCGCAAGGAGATGAAGGAGCTGATGCGCCGGACCGACGGGCCGGCGATCCGCGACACGCTGATCTGGTTCGCGGCCCTCGCGATCACCGGCGGGCTCGGCGGGTTCTTCTGGGGCAGCTGGTGGGCCGTGCCGTTCTTCGCGGCCTATGGCGTGCTGTACGGCTCGGCCTCGGACAGCCGCTGGCACGAATGCGGCCACGGCACCGCCTTCAAGACGCGCTGGATGAACGACGCCGTCTATCACATCGCCTGCTTCATGATCCTGCGCGAGCCGACGGTCTGGCGCTGGAGCCACACCCGGCACCACACCGACACCATCATCGTCGGCCGCGACCCCGAGATCGCCGCGCCGCGGCCGCCCAGCCTGCTGAAAATCGCCCTCAACCTCTTCATGCTGAAGAGCAGCCAGGTCGCGATCCGCAAGCTGTTCGTGCATGCGGGCGGCCGGCTGACCGCGGAGGAGGAGACCTTCATCCCGGAGATGGAGCGTTGGAAGGTGTTCCTGGTCGCCCGGATCTACCTCGGCATCTTCGCCGCGGTGATCGCCGCCTGCCTGGCGCTGGGCAGCATCCTGCCCGCCATGATTGTCGGGCTGCCGACCCTCTATGGCGGCGGGATGGTCCTGTTCTTCGGCCTGACCCAGCATGCCGGCCTGGCCGAGGACGTGCTGGACCACCGGCTGAACAGCCGCACCGTCTACATGAACCCGGTGTTCCGGTTCCTGTACTGGAACATGAACTATCATGTGGAGCACCACATGTTCCCGATGGTGCCCTACCACGCTTTGCCGAAGCTGCATGCGGCGATGAAGCATGACTGCCCGCCGCCCTATCCGAGCTGCTGGGCCGCCTATCGCGAGATCATCCCGACCCTGCTGCGGCAGCTGCGCGACCCGCGCCACCATGCCGTGCGGCGGCTGCCGAATGGCGCGTCGCCCGGCCCGGCGATCGGGACAGCACAGGCCGTGCCGGCCGAATGACCAGGGAGATGGAGAGCATGGACGGCTGGATCGCGGCCTGCGCGGCGGACGAGATCGACGAGGAGGACGTGATCCGCTTCGACCATGGCGGCCGCACCTTCGCCATCTACCGCACCGAGGACGACCGCTACTTCGCCACCGACGGGCTGTGCACGCATGAGCAGGTGCATCTCGCCGACGGGCTGGTGATGGGCACGATCATCGAATGCCCGAAGCACAATGGCCGCTTCGACTTCACCACCGGCGCCGCCAAGGGCGCACCGGTCTGCGTCGCGCTCGCCACCTATCCGGTGAAGGTCGAGGGCGGGCAGGTCTTCCTGCGGCTGGGCTGACGGGCCAATGGCCAACCCCGGAGTGGTGATCGTCGGCGCCGGCGAGGCCGGGGCCCGGGCGGCGGCAGCGCTGCGCGAGGAGGGCTGGGACGGCCCGGTCACCCTGATCGGCGGCGAGATCCACCCCCCTTATGAGCGGCCGCCTTTATCCAAGGCCACCCTTCTGGACGAGGCGGAGCCGGTCGCGACCACCGTGTTGGACCGCGACCGCGCCGCCGCGCTCGGCATCGACCTTGTCCTGGGCACCGAAGTCACGGCGATCGACCGCGCGGCGCGCGCCGTGGTCCTGGCCGGCGGGCGCCCCCTGCCCTATTCCCGGCTGCTGCTGGCGACGGGGGCGCGGCCGCGGCGGCTGACCCTGCCGGGCCATGAACAGGCCCTGTATCTCCGCCGCTTCGACGATGCGCTGGCGCTACGGCCGCTGCTGCGCCCCGGAGTGCGGCTGGCCATCATCGGCGGCGGCTTCATCGGGCTGGAGCTGGCGGCGGCCGCGGCCGCACGCGGTTGTGCCGTGACCCTGGTCGAAGCCTTGCCCCGCATCCTGATGCGCGGCGTCCCGGCCGGGATCGCCGCGGTGATCGCCGATCGGCACCGCGCTGCCGGAATCGACCTGCGCACCGGCATCGGCATCGCCCGGATCGAGCCGGACGCCGTGGTTCTGGCCGATGGCAGCCGGATCGCGGCCGATGCGGTGATCGCCGGCATCGGCGCGGTGCCGGAGACCGCGCTGGCCGAGGCCGCCGGCCTCGCGGTCGACAACGGCATCGCCGTCGACGCGACGCTGGCGACCGCCGATCCGGACATCTTCGCGGCCGGGGACTGCGCCGCCTGCGCCCATCCGCTGTATGCCGGCCGCCGCATCCGGCTCGAGGCCTGGCGCAACGCCCAGGACCAGGGGGCGCTGGCCGCGCGCAACATGCTGGGCCGCGGCGAGGCGATCGCGGCGGTGCCCTGGTTCTGGTCGGACCAGTACGAGCTGACGCTGCAGATCGCCGGCCTGGCCGACGAAGGGCGGACGATCGTCGCGCGGGACCTCGGCGACGGGGCGCAGCTGCTGTTCCACTTGGCGGCGGATGGAAGGCTGGTCGCCGCCAGCGCCGTCGGGCCCCTGGGCAAGATCGCCCGCGAGATCCGGCTGGCCGAGATGCTGATCGCCCGGCGCGCCGCCCCCGATCCCGACGCGCTCGCCTCGCCGGCGGTCCGGCTGAAAACCCTGCTGGCCGCCTGAACCAAGTCCCCTGAGGTCGCTTGACAGGCTGAAACGGCTTCTCCCATAGTCGAAAAAATTAGCGTTTAGGAAAAATCGTTGCCGGCTCCGGCCCGGCAGCGCGATGCAATGGGCAGGGAGAAGATGATGGCGATGCTGAAGCGTCGGCTGGTTGCCGCGGTCGCGGTGGTGCTGGCGGCAGGGGCCGCGCCGGCCGCGGCGAAGACGCTGGTCTATTGTTCCGAGGCCAGCCCCGAGAGCTTCAACCCGATGTTCGCCAGCGCCGATTCCACCATGGATGCGGTGGCGCGGACGATCTATGACCGCCTGGTGCGGTTCAAGCCCGGCACCACCGAGGTCACGCCGTCGCTGGCCGAGAAGTGGGAGGTGTCGGATGACGGGCGCATCTACACCTTCCACCTGCGCTCGGGCGTGGCGTTCGAGCCGAACGCCGCCTTCACCCCGACCCGGCCGCTGAACGCGGACGACGTCGTCTATTCCTTCGCCCGGCAATGGCGGGCCGACAACCCGTTCCACGCCCTGGGCGGCTCCGGCTACGAGTATTTCGAGGCGCTTGGCCTGGGGGCCATGCTGCAATCGGTCGAGAAGGTCGACGACCTGACCGTGCGCTTCACCCTCAAGGCGCCGAACGCCACCTTCCTGGCCACCGTCGCCCTGGATTTCGCGTCGATCCAGTCGCTGGAGATGGCCGAGGCGATGGTGGCGAAGGGCACACCGGAGGTGCTGGACAACACGCCGGTCGGCACCGGGCCCTTCGTGCTGCAGGCCTATGACCCGGATTCCCGCATCCGCTTCAAGGCGAACCCGCATTACTGGGACGGCAAGCCGCCGATCGACACGCTGGTGTTCGACATCGTGCCGGACGCCACCGTCCGTGTGTCCAAGCTGCAGGCGGGGGAATGCCAGGTCACCACCCAGCCTTTGGCCACGGCAGTGCCGGATTTGAAGAAAGACCCGGCCATCGAGGTGCTGCAGCGGCCGGGCGACAATCTCGGCTATCTCGGCTTCAACATCGAGAAGAAGCCGCTGGGCGACGTCCGGGTGCGGCGCGCCCTGGCCATGGCGCTGAATCGCCCGGCGATCGTCGAGGCCGTCTACCAGGGGGCCGGCACGCTGGTGAACTCCGCGCTCTCGCCGGTCGAATGGGGGGCGGCCAAGGATCTCAAGGGCTATCCCTATGATCCCGCAGCCGCCAAGGCGCTGCTGGCCGAGGCGGGATATCCCGACGGCTTCCCGCTGTCGCTGTGGGCGATGCCGGTGTCGCGGCCCTACAACCCCGACGCCCGCCGCATGGCCGAGATGATCCAGGCGGACTGGGCCGCGATCGGGGTGAAGGCCGAGATCGTCAGCATGGAATGGGGCGCCTATCTCAACCGCACCCAGGCGGGCGAGCATGATGCGCTGCTGCTGGGCGGCACCAGCGACAATGGCGATCCGGACAACACCCTGACCTTCGTCCTGGCCTGCGGCGAGCAGAACCGCATGAAGTGGTGCGACAAGCCCTTCGACGACCTGCTGAACCAGGCCCGCGCGCTGACCGACCAGGCGAAGCGAGCGGCGCTGTACGTCAAGGCCCAGACGATCGTGGAGGAGCAGGTGCCGCTGGTGCCGATCGCCAGCTCGATCGTCTCGATGCCGATTCGCAAGGGCGTGCTGAACTACGTGCTGGACCCGTTCGGGCGCCAGAATTTCGCGAAGGTCGATCTGGCGGAGTAGCGCGATGGCGGGAGATCTGCAGGCGCGGATGCAGGGCATCCTCGACGCCTTCGTGGCGCAGGGCATCGCCGGGGTGTCAGCCGCGGTGGTGGCGGGCGGCGGCGCGCCGGTGACGGCCGTGGCCGGCCTGGCCGATCGCGAGCGCAGTATCCCGGTCAGCCCTTCGCATCTGTTCAAGAACGGCAGCTGCACCAAGACCTTCGTCGCCGCCACGCTGATGCGGCTGGCCCGGGCGGGCACGGTGCGGCTGGACGATCCGGCGGCGCGCTGGTTTCCGGACCTGCCGAAGGGCGACCGGATCCGCGTGCGCGACCTGATCAACCACCGCAGCGGCCTGCCCGAGTTCGAGTTCGACATGCCGATGACCCCCGGTCTCCAATGGACGCCGCAGGCGATCATCGACCTGGCGTTCCGGGCACGGCCGCAGGACGAGCCGCACCGGGTCGCGAGCTACAGCAACACCGGCTATGTCCTGGCCGGCATGGTGATCGAGGCCGCGACCGGCGACAGCCTGGCCAGCCAGATCCGCCGCCAGGTGCTGCAGCCGCTGGGCCTGTCCGACAGCTTCTGCGCCGCCGGCGAGGCGTATCCGGAGGAGCGGCTGGCGCGAGGCTATTACCATCGCCCGCCGCCGGCTGCGGGCGCTGCCCTGTCGCTGGAGCAGGGCGGCGAGATGTGGGCCATGGACGGAATCCTGCCCTATTCGGACGAGCTGCAGGATTCCACCGACGTCTTCCCGTTCTCCGGCGCCTATGCCGCCGGCGACATGGTGTCGACGCCGCGGGACATGGCGCTGTTCCTGGACGGTCTGTTCGGCGGCCGCCTGTTCGAGGCCGAATGGCTGGCGCAGATGGCGGATGACCGCTGGCCGGCCGGGTTCCCCGGCACCCGGATGCGGGAATCTGGGGCCGGGCTGTTCCTGTCGGCCTATGCCGGCCGGCAGACCCTGGGCCACCAGGGCAGCATCCCCGGCTACGTCTCGCTGATGCAGCACCACCGCGACAGCGGGGTCAGCGCGGCCCTGCTGACCAACACCGGGGCCGGCAACCGGCTGAGCTTCCGGGCCTCCGGCCTGCACTGGGCGTTCGACCAGATCCTGGAGGCGGCCCTCGCCTGAGGGCCGCCCCTTTCCAGCTACCCGATCAGTCGGTCGAGCTCATCCATCAGCGCGGCCGCCGAGGTCGCCGAAGCCGGGACGGGCGCTGCCTCGGCCTCGAGCTTCACCACATCCTTGAGCAGGTAGCGGGAGATCTTCTCCAGAGTCGGATAGTCGAACAGCAGCGAGGCCGGCAGCGCACAGCCGAGGCTCTTGTTCAGGCGGTTGCGCATGTCGACGGACATCAGGCTGTCGAACCCCTGCTCGACCAGGGGCTGGTCCGGCCCGATCGGCTCCGCATCGCCATAGCCCAGGGTCTGGCGGGCCAGATCCTTGAGATAGGCGAGCAGCAGCCCCTCGCGCTCGATCGGCAGCGCCGCGCCCAGTTCGTCGACGATGGCGCGGACCGCGACCGCGGGCGCCGCGCCCGCCGCCGGCCGATCGGCCTGGGCGACCAGGGCGGCGAACAGCCCGGCCTTGCCGTCGAGGCCGTGATGCGCGCCGTACGCCGCCCAATCGATGTCGGCCACGATCGGCTGCACCAGGTTTTCCTTCAGCACATGCTTCAGCACCCGCAGGCCCTGCGCCGGGGCCAGGGCCCGGATGCCCTGCGCCGCGAACCGGTCGGTGTCGAGCTCCGCCGCCATGCCCGCCTCGGCCCAGGGCCCCCAGTTGATGCTGGTCGCAGCCAGCCCGCTGCGGCGGCGGTGCAGGGCCAGGCCATCCAGGAACGCGTTGGCCGCGGCGTAGTTGGCCTGGCCAAGATTGCCGATGACCGCGGCCACCGAGGAGAACAGCACGAAGAAGTCCAGATCGAGATCGAGGGTCGCCTGATGCAGATTCCAGGCTCCCGCGACCTTGGGTGCGAAGACCCGGTCGAACTTCGCCCGGTCGAGATCGGCGATCATGCCGTCGTCGAGCACCCCGGCGGCATGGACGACGCCGCGCAACGGCGGGAGATCCGCCGAGATGGTGGCCAGGATGCGATCGACATCCGCCGCCAACGCCACGTCGGCCGCCACCACCGTGACCGTCGCGCCCTGGGCCTTGAGCTCCGCCAGCGCCCGCTGCGCTGCCTCGTCGGGTCCCCGACGGCCGGTCAGGACGACATGCCGGGCGCCCTCGGCCACCAGCCAGCCGGCGACCCGCAGGCCCAGCGCGCCGAGACCGCCGGTGACGAGATAGGCGGCGTCCGGCCGCACCAGCCCATGCGCCTCGATCACCTCGCGACGGTACTCCTCCTCCCGGCTCAGCACGATCTTGCCGATATGCCTGGCCTGGGCCATGAAGCGGAATGCCTCCTCGGCCTCGGCCAGCGGGAAGATCGTGCTCGGCAGCGGCCGCAGCCGGCCCTCCTCGAACACCTGCAGCAGGTCGTCGAACATGCCGGTGACCAGCGCCGGATCTTCCACCACCACCGCGGCCAGATCGAAGGGCCGGTAGAGCCAGCTGGGATCCTGGGCCTTCACCTTGGCCTGATCCCAGATGCCGATCTTGCCCATCTCCAGGAAGCGGCCATGGGGTGCCAGCACCGAGAAGCTGGCCGGGATGAAATCGCCGGACAGCGAGTTCAGCACCATGTCGACCCCGCGGCCGCCGGTCAGGTCGCGGATCTCGGCCGCGAAATCGGTGGTGCGGGAATTCATCACATGGGTGACGCCCATCGCTTCGAGATGCCGGCGCTTCTCGGCCGAGCCGACCGTGGCGAAGACCTCCGCCCCGGCCAGCAGGGCGAGCTGCACCGCGGCAAGCCCAACGCCGCCGGCCGCGGCGTGGATCAGCACGCGGTCGCCCCGCCGCATCCCGCCCAGGTGATTCAGGGCGTAATGCGCGGTAAGGAAGGTGGCCGGCAGGGTCACCGCCTCGACCAGGCTGAGGGACCGGGGCTTGCGCACCACCAGGTGGCGGGCGACCGTCACATGGCTGGCGATGCAGCCGGGCGCGGCCATGACGATCACGATGTCGCCGACGACAAGGTCGTCGATACCCTCGCCGAGGGCGGCGACCGTGCCCGCGGCCTCGAAGCCCAGCAGCCCGGCCTCTCCCGGGTACTGGCCCAGCGCGTTCAGCACGTCGCGGAAATTGAGCCCAGCGGCGAGAATAGCGACCTCGACCTCACCGGCCGCGGGCGGTCGCCGCCGCCGGGTCCGGAAGACCAGGTCGTCGAGCGTCTGACGCGGTCCCTTGTCGAGGAAATAGGCTTCGTCGTCACCGGTCTGCGGCAGCCGGCGCGCCCCGTCCCCGCCGGCAGCGCCGGTCGGCACACTGACGATCCGGGCGGCGAAGGCCTGATTGCCGCGGCGCAGCGCCAGCTGGTCCTCGCCGGCCGGGGCCTGGACCAAGGCCAGCACGGCCGTGACCCCGGCGGGCGACGGCCCGGCTTCGAGGTCGATCAGGCCGCCCCAGATCTCCGGCATCTCGCGCGAGATCGCCCGGCCGAAGCCCCAGAGCGCCGCATCCGACGGCGACGCCGCGCCGTGATCCTCGCGCGCCACCGATTGCGCCTGGCTGGTCAGGAGCCAGAGCCGGAGACGCTCGCCCCCCTCGGCCGCGCCGATCGCCTGAACGATGGGCAGGAGCAGGCCGCAGGCATCGTGACATTCCGCGCCGGGCCCCTCGCCCACGCCGCGATGGGCGAAGAGCAGATTGATGCCGCGGGAGCCATGCCCTCCGAGCCAGGGCAGGAGAACACCCAGCAGCCCGTCCGGAGCGCCGGGATCGAAGGCATGGCGGCCGTCGCCGATGCGCTCCGGCGCCTTGCCGGGGATCAGCTCCAGGCAATCCGCCCCTTGCCGGCGCAGCTGCGCCGCCAAGGCCTCGCCCCAGCCGTCCGGGCCGCCGACCACGACCCAGCCGAGCCCGTCCTGCGGCGCCGGCTGGTCGGCGAGCACCACCGGCCGCCAGTCCTGCAGGTGGATCACGCCGCGGTCGTCCGCGCGAAGGCCCTGATAGAGCGTATCGCGGTTCGTCTGCTTCAGCAGGAAACCGGTGATCTCCAGCAGGGGCGCACCGTCGCCGTCATAGGCCGTGATCTCGCTCTTCACCAGATCACGCGTCACGGTCACGCGGGTGTGGCAGTGCAGCGGCTGGGTCAGCGGACCGAGAATCCGGACCGTCGCCATGTGCAGCGGGATCAGCACGCTCTCGCCGGTCAGCATCCGGGCCGCCGATGTCTCGCAGGCGGGGAGCACGGTCTGCAGCAGCGAGTCGATCAGGCCGGGATGGATCGCACCCTCGTCGATCGGATACGGCGCCTCGACCCGGCAGACGGATTCGTTCTCGCCCTTGCGGATCTCGCGGACGCATTGGAATGTCGGCCCGGTGCGGTAGCCGAAGGTCTCGATCAGCGCATAGAACTCGGCCGCCGCCATGCTGTCGGGGCAGCGATCGCGCAGGGCCGCAAGGTCGGCCCGCGCCGGCGGCTCGGCCGCCGACGCTGCGATCCGGCCGGTGCTGTGGGTGACCCAGGGATCGGCGGGATCATCCGCCGCCTGGCTTACCAGCCGGTAGGCCGGCTGGGGCCCGCCGTCGGCGATGAACTGGACCGTGCGGGGCTGGCCCGGCTGGATCACCAGGGGAGCGGTGAAGGCGACGTCCTCCAGCGCCCTCCCCGCCCCGGCGGCGGCGAAGGCCATCGACAGATGCGCGGCCGCCGGCGAGATGATCTCGCCGAAGATCTGATGGTCCTTCAGGAACTTCGGCTGCTCGGCGGTGAAGATCGCCTGGTGCAGCTCCGTACCGGCCGGCAGCACCGCCGAGCGGATGCGCTGGCCGAGATAGGGATGGGCGTTGCGTGCCGGAGCGGCGGCGTCGCCCGCAGCGGCATCGACGATCGGCGGGAGATAGTAGCTCCGACGCTGGAACGGATAGCCCGGCACCGCGACCTTGCGGGCCTCACTGCCGATGGCGACGGCCGCCCAATCGATATCCGCGCCCTCGGCATACAGCACCGCCAGGCTCTGCAGAAGCTGGCGCCGGTCATCGTCTCCCGGCTTCAGCGATCCAAGGAAGTGATGGCCCTCGGCCGCCAGGGTCTGGCGGGCCAGGCCGGTGAGGATCGGGGTCGGCCCGACCTCGAGGAACACCGTGACGCCCTCGGCCGCCAGCGTCTCGGCGGCCGCGGCGAACCGGACCGGCGCCTCGATCTGGCCGGCCCAGTAGCGGTCGGTGGTGAAATCGCCCGCCTCGATCTTGCGGCCGGTCACCGTCGAGACGACCTGCAGCCGCGGCGCCTCATAGGATCTCGTCGCGGCGGCGCTGGCGAAGGCAGGCACCAYCGGCCGCATCAGGGTCGAGTGGAAAGCGTGCGAGACGCGGAGCGGCTGCGCCGTCGTCCCGGCCGCCTCGAACCGCCGGAGGGCCTCCGCCACCGCCGCCGCAGGGCCGGAGATGACCACCTCGCGAGGCGTGTTGATCGCCGCGATCGAGACGTCCCCGCCCGCCGTCTTCAGCACGGCCGCCACGGTGGCTTCGTCGGCGAAGACCGCGGCCATGGCGCCGCCTAGCGGCAGCAGCTGCATCAGCCGGCCACGTTCGGCGACCAGGGCCAGCGCGTCGGCCAGGCTGAGGATGCCGGCGACATGGGCGGCCGCATATTCGCCGATGCTGTGGCCACAGACGATGTCGGGCTCGACGCCCCAGGACTGCCACAGCCGGCAGAGGGCGAGTTCCACCGCGAAGATCGCCGGCTGAGCCAAGCCGGTCTGCTTCAGCTCCTCCTCGGTCGCCACGCCGCCGTAGAGGAGCTCGACCAGCGAGCGGCCGAGCGGGTCGCGCAGCGCCGCATCGCACTCATCGATGACCCGGCGGAACACCGGCTGGCTCTGGTGCAGCGCCCGGCCCATGCCGATACGCTGCGAGCCCTGGCCGGTGAAGAGGAAGGCGACCTTGGGCCTGTTGCCGGGCGCGGTGGCGACGGCCACTTGGCGCCTCGCGGTGCCGGCGAGATGGCTGCGGAGCGCGGCGGCGAGGTCGTCGGCGCCGGTCCCGGTCACCGCCAGGCGATGGGCGAAATGGCTACGCCCGGCGCCGGCGGTGAAGCAGGCGTCGGCGAGCGGCTGGTCCGGCGCCTCGAGCCAGTCGGCCCAGCGCTGGGCCGCCTCGCGCAGCGCCTCCGGGGTGCGGGCTGAGAGCGGCAGCAACTGGCTGCCGGCCGCTTCCGTGGCGGCGTTCGGGCCGGCCGGCGCCTCCTCGAGGATGACATGGGCGTTGGTGCCGCTGAAGCCGAACGAGCTGATGCCGGCCCGGCGCGGCTTGCTAGCAGCGGGCCAGGCGGTGAGCTCGGTCGCGACCTTGAAGGGATATTGCCCCCAGGGAATGTGCGGGCTGGGGTTGTTCAGATGCAGATGCGGCGGGATCTCGCCGTGCCGCAGGCATTGCACCGCCTTGATCAGGCCGGCGATGCCGGCCGCCGCTTCGAGATGACCGATATTCGCCTTTACCGTGCTGAGGATGACGGGATCCTCGGCCGGGCGATTGTTCTGCATGACACGGCCGATCGCCTCGACCTCGATCGGATCGCCGAGCGCTGTGCCGGTGCCGTGCACCTCGACATAGCCGATGTCGGCCGGGGTCAGCTGGGCGCTGGCGAGCGCCTGCCGGATCACCTTCTCCTGAGCCAGCCCGTTGGGCGCGGTCAGGCCGTTGCTCTTGCCATCCTGGTTCACGGCCGAGGCGCGGATCACGGCCAGGATCCGGTCGCCCTGCGCCTGGGCGTCGGCCAGGCGCTTCAGCACCACCACGCCGCAGCCCTCGCCGCGGCCATAGCCGTTGGCCGAAGCATCGAAGGTCTTGCACAGCCCGTCGGGCGAAATCGTGCCGAGCTTCGAGGAGGCGATGTGGAACACCGGCGACAGGATGAGGTTGACGCCGGCCGCCAGGGCCAGGTCGGTTTCGCCGCTGCGCAGGCTCTGGCAGGCGAGATGGACCGCCACCAGCGACGAAGAGCAGGCGGTGTCGACCGCCATGCTTGGTCCTTCGAAGCCGAAGGTGTAGGACAGCCGGCCCGCCGCCGGGGCGAAGCAGGTGCCGGTCAGCGCGTAGCCGTCGATCAGGTCGAGCCGGCCCGAATGGCGATGCGCCTGCGCATAGTCGTCGCTGGAGATCCCGGCATAAACGCCGGTCCGGCTGCCGCGCAACCCCGCCGGGTCGAGGCCGGCATCCTCCATGGCCTCCCAGCTCACCTCCAGCAGCAGCCGCTGCTGCGGGTCGAGGCTGGTTGCCTCCTTGGCGGAGATGCCGAAGAACGGTGCGTCGAAGCCGTCGACCGGCAGGTCGATGAAGTTGGCGCGGCCGGCATGGGTGCGGCCCGGCGCATCCGCCGCCGGATCGTAGAAGCGATCGGTCGCCCAGCGCTCCGGCGGCACCGGCGTGCAGGTGTGCTCGCCCCGACGCAGCAGCGCCCACAGCGCCTCGGGATCATTGGCACCGCCCGGCAGCCGGCAGGCCATGCCCACGATCGCCACGGGCTGGCCCTGCCGGGCCTCCAGTTCCTGCACCCGGGCCTGGCTTCGTTTCAGCGCGATGAAGGTCTTCTTGAGGGCTTCCGCGGGGTTCGCAGGCGTCTGGATATCGTTCATGGCAAATCGACCTCGCGTTCGATCAAGGTGGCCAGATCTTCAACGGAAAGTTCATCGAGAAAATCGTAGTCCCCGTCCGCCGGCGGCGGAGCGGCGGTGGCAACCGTGGCAGGAAACGACCGGTCCGCCAGGAAGAACTCCGCCATGCGGATGATGGTCGGATAGTTGTAGAGGAACGTCGCCGGCACCGGCGTGGCCAGCTCCGCCTCCAGCTCCCGCCGTAGCTCGAGCCCCATGAGCGACGTGAAACCCTGCTCGACCAGCGGGAGCTCGGGATCGAGCGATGCCAGCGGCTGGTCGCTCAGGACCCTGCGGGCGATATCGTCGATCCGCCGCCGCATCCCGTCCGGCCCGTCATACATCGCCGGCCGGGATGCCGGCGGCTGCGGCGGAGCGGCGGCCGGGGCGCCGGCAGCGGGCGGGGCGCCGACCACCGGGTCGATCCAATAGTGCTGGCGCCGGAACGGATGGCCGGGCAGTGCGATCTTGCCGGCCCCCAAAGACCGGTAGAGCCGCGCCCAGTCGACCTCCTCGCCCGCGGTCCAAAGCGCCGCCAGCTCACCCAGCCGCCGGCGCCAGGAATCTCCGTCGGCCGGACTGGGAGCGGTGCCGCGCAGAGCCGCGGCCAGTTCCGCCGCGGTGCTGCCGACCACGGCCAGGCGGTGGGCAAAGGCCGTGCGGCCGGCGCCGAGGGTGAAGCCGACATCGGCGAGGTTGCGGGGAGCGGCTTCGAGCCAGCCGGCCAGGTCGGCGGCCAATTCCTCGAGCGCCGCCGGGCTACGGGCCGACAGCGGCAGCAGCACGGCGTCCGACCGTCGCATCTCCCGCGCCTCGGGTGCCGGCGGTTCCTCCAGGATGACATGGGCGTTCGTGCCGCTGAACCCGAAGGAGCTGATCCCGGCCCGACGCGGCCCGGCCATTCCCGGCCACGGCGTCAGTGCCGTCGGGACGGTGAGCGCCACCTCGTCCCAGGGGTGATGCGGGGTCGGCGTTTGCAGGTGCAGATGGGCGGGGATCTCGCCGTGGCGCAGGCACATCACCGTCTTGATCAGGCCGGCCATGCCGGCACCGGCTTCGAGATGCCCGATATTGGTCTTGACCGATCCGACCAGCAGCGGGGAGTCCGGGTCGCGGCCGGCGGCGTAGGTGCCGGCGAGCGCACTCAGCTCGATCATGTCGCCGAGCGGCGTGCCGGTGCCGTGCGCCTCGACATAGGCAATGCTGTCGCCGGACACGCCGGCCCGTGCGAGCGCCTGGCCGATCACGCGCTCCTGCGCCTTGCGGCTGGGCGCGGTGAGGCCATTGCTGCGGCCATCCTGGTTGACCGCGGAACCGCGGCAAAGCGCCAGGATCCGGTCGCCGTCGCGGCGCGCCTGGCCGAGGGACTTCAGGACGACGGCGCCGCAGCCTTCCGCCCGGACGTAGCCGTTGCCCGCGGCGTCGAACGCCTTGCAGCGGCCATCGGGCGAGAGCAGGCCCATCTTGGTCAGGCAGATGAAGAGGTTGGGCGTCAGCAGCGCGTTGACGCCGGCGACCAGCGCCGCCTCGCACTCCCCCTGCCGGATCGCCTGGCACGCCAGGTGCAAGGCGACGAGCGAGGACGAGCAGGCGGTGTCGACGGCGAGGCTCGGGCCGTCGAAGCCGAACGCATAGGAGAGCCGGCCCGCCGCGGCCGCGAAAGACGCGCCCGTCGCAGTGAAGGGGTCGATCGCGGTGTTGCCGGGCTGCCACAGCCTCGCGCCATGATAGTCCGTCGTGCTGATGCCGATGAACACGCCGAACGGCTTGCCGCGGTCGGGGTCGAGCGCGACGCCCGCATCCTCCAGCGCCCGCCAGCCGACTTCGAGCAGCAGCCGCTGCTGCGGGTCCAGGGCCGCAGCCTCTTTGGGCGAGATGTCGAAGAACGCCGCATCGAAGGCGCCGGGGAAGGGATCGGGCAGGAACCCGCCCCACCGCGAGGCCGTCTTGCCGGGCCGGTCCGGGTCTGGGTCGTAGAAATCGGGCGCCCACCGGGTGGCCGGGACCTCCCGCACGGCGGACCCGCCGCGCCGCAGGAACTCCCAGAACGTGTCCGGATCGTCGCAACCACCGGGATAGAGGCAGGCGGTGCCGACGATGGCAATGATCTCGTCCGGCGCAGTCTCGTGCCCGGCGGCCGCTGGCACCGAGCGCTCTAGCATGACCGCTCCTGCCGGCGGATTGTCGACCTGTCAATGTCGCGTTGAAAGGCCCGAGCCGGCCGGAGACACTCGAGCACCGCTCGACGACCAGGACGCCCTACAATGGAGCGTACGGCATCAATACATGACACCATCAATCCTTCCTAATCGCTATAATGAAGTCTTTATCGAAGTCCGTATTCGCAACGAATCTCCCTATGTGATTTTCAGGACAATAGCTTTCCTGCCCCCGATCTTATCGAATCGGTATCAATACGGGCATCCCGGACAGCTTCCGGCGAACCGGCGCCGCGACCTCAGTCTATACCGAATTGACTAACGCACATCGCGTTTCCCGACAAGTGTATTTGTAAGATACAATATCGCGCCTAAATTGAAGCAATGTTTATGGATTTATATTACATTTCCAATGTGGATGGACATTTATTGGTTGAAAAGACCTTGAGGATGGTGATCTTGATCGATGCCGGGTCGGGGGCGCAGCGCCGCCGGGCGAAAGCGAATTTGAAAGGGCCCGGCCGCGGGGTTTCGGCCGAAGATTCTCAGGCAATCCTCATCGGCATTACAACCGCCGGAACGCGCCCGGCAGCCAGGTTCTGGAACGGCTCTCATGCAATCGATGGCATCATGACGATCTCAGCCTTTATGTCGACGGTTCCGGCGCGCGCGTGGGCTTCTGGCCGATGGCACTGATCGATCTCCTGAACCGCGAATCGGCAGGCTCGCGCCGGGACATGATCATCGCGGTCGTGGTCTCTGGCGCGGCCAACGCCATGATGCTGGCCGTGATCAATGAGGCCGCCCAAACCGCCTCCTACGAATCCCTGAATTTCCGTTACCTGGTGCTGTTCGCCATCGCCATGGCGCTCTACGTGGTCGGGCTGAAATACACCTTCGATTCCGCCACCCGGATCTTCGAGCAGATGATCACGCGGATCAGAATCCGCCTGGTCGAAAAGATCGCGGGGTCGGAGCTGCTGCTGCTGCACCAGGTCGGCAAGGCCCGGATCTTCCAGAGCATCACTCAGGATACGACCCTGATCTCGGAATCCCAAGGGCTGCTGGTTGCGGCGGCGCAATCCGTGGTGATGGTGCTGTGCACGGCGATCTATGTCATGACGGTTTCGCTGCCTGCATTCCTCACCATCCTGGGCGTGATCGGGGCCGGGATCACGATCTACATCTCCCGGCAGCAGCAGATGATGCGGCTGATTCAGGCCAGCGTCGGCGAGGAGGTGCGCTTCTTCGGCATGACCAGCGATCTGGTCGACGGCCTGAAGGAGGTCAAGCTCAACCAGGCGCGCGGCCAGGCCGTCCTCCTGGACCTTCGCCAGGTGGCGCAGGTGATGCGCGACCTGAAGATCAAGACGACCGATCTTTACAACAAGAATGCCGTCTTCTCGCAGTGCTTCTTCTACGTGCTGATCGCGATCGTCGTCTTCTTCCTGCCGAGGATCGTGCAAGATTTCGCCCCCGCCGTGCCGCAACTGGTGGCGGCGATCCTGTTCATCATCGGGCCGCTGTCGACCATCGTCACCGCGATGCCCGCCTTCGCCAAAAGCAACCAGGCGGCAGATTCGATCGCCCGGATCGAGGCCGAAATCGACCGCATCAACGCCGAGGTCGGCCGGGTCGTCGCCAGCGAGCAGCCGCTGCAATTCCATCGCGAGATTCGGTGCCACGCCCTCGGGTTCAGCTATGCGGCGGCGGATCCCCAGGCCTTCCGCATCGGCCCGATCGACCTGGCCATACCGCGCGGCGAGATCACGATGATCATCGGCGGCAATGGCAGCGGCAAGACCACCTTCCTGAAGGTGCTCGCCGGCCTGTACCAGCCGACCGGCGGCGGCGTCGCGATCGACGGGGTGGCGCTGGAACGCAGCAATCTGCAGGATTATCGCGAACTCTTCAGCGCGATCTACACCGACTTCCATCTGTTCCGGAAACTCTACGGCCTTGCCGTGGAGGTCGAGACGGTCGAGGGCCAGCTGCGGCACATGGGCATCGGCGAGAAGGTGCGCTATGGCGGCGACACGTTCAGCACCCTCGACCTCTCGACCGGACAACGCAAGCGCATCGCCATGGTCGTGGCCCTGCTGGAGGATCGACCCGTGCTGATCTTCGACGAATGGGCAGCGGACCAGGATCCCGATTTCCGGCGCTACTTCTATGAAGCGCTGCTGCCCGAGCTCAAGAAACGCGGCAAGACCTTGATCGTCGCCACCCATGACGACCAGTATTTCCGCATCGCCGACACCGTGGTGAAGATGGAGCTCGGCAAGGTGCAGTCGATCCGGCGGAACGCCGAGCCATGAGCGCCCACCCTCTGTCGGATCTGCGGCGGGCCATCATCCTGTTGTGCCGCAGCCTGCGGCGGTGGCTTGGTTGGCAGCCGGTTCGCCAGGCCGCCGCGCCTGCGCGAACCCTGGCGGACCCGCCGCCCCTTCCCCCCGGCATGTCGCGCCGAGCCTTGCGGGCGTGGCTGGCCGGTCTGGGGACACTGCTGATCCTGTTCTATCTGTGGCGCAGCATCTTCATTCCGATCGGGTCCGGCCAGCTGGGCATACGCTGGTCCCGCTTCGACGGCGGCACGGATATGGGCCATGTCTATGGCGAGGGCTATCCGGCGATCTGGCCGTGGGACACCATGACGGTCTACGACACCCGCCTGCAGGAGATGCACAATACCGTGGCTGTTCTCACCGCCGACGGGCTGGAGGTCTCGCTCGACGTCACTGCGCGCTTCGCGCCACGGGCGGCCGATCTGCCGATGCTGCACAGATCGGTCGGCCCGCGTTACCGGGAGACCGTGGTCTGGCCGGACGTGGTCGCCGCGCTGCGCCAGGTGATCCGTCAATTCAAGCCGGACGAGCTGCGGGTGCTGGGCGAAGCCGGCCTCTCCACCAAGGTCGATGACGCTGCGAGGAGCGCCGTGCAGTCCCATTGGGTCGACCTCGACCGGGTCTTGATCACGCGCATCGCCCTGCCCGAACGGCTGTCGGCCGAGATCCAGGAAAAGCTGGCCCAGGAGCAGAAGGCCCTCGCCTACGACTTCATTCTGAAGCAAGCCGAGATGGAACAGCAGAAATGGTCGATCGAGGCCGACGGCATTCGCGAATTCGAGGAGAAATCACGCATCTCGATGCTCAAATGGCGTGGCATCCAGGCGACCGAGCGCCTCGCTGCGTCCCCCAACGCCAAGATCATCGTGATGGGCGCCGGCGAGAATCAGCTGCCGGTGCTGCTGAATGGGGATAAGTGAGGCTCCTTCCCTACAAAAGAACCGTCATTGCGAGGAGGCAAAGCCGACGAAGCAATCCATGCTGCCGCTCTTGCTGCCCTGGATTGCTTCGCTGCGCTCGCCATGACGATCCTTTAGTAGGCTCGCCGATATCAGGCATAGCCCGGCATGTCGAACTCCTCCAGGAACAGCCCGAAGGTCAGCACCAGCATCAGCACATCCGTGTCGAAGGTGGCGTTGATCTGCGTGGTCCCGGCCATGTGCTGCCGGCGCAGGCGCTCCACCGTTTCGGCATCGAAGTAATTCTGCCGGCGGATCAGTTCGGGCGACAGCAGATCGTCGATCCAGTCGACCCGCTGGGCCAGGAGATAGGGCGACCCCGGCGCCACGAAGCTGAACTTCTCGCGCCCGGCGACCGCCGGCGGCAGGTATTTCCTGGCGATCTCCCGCAGCAGCCACTTCTCGGTGTCGTCCCGGACCAGCAGGTCGGGTGGAATCGAGCGGACGAAGTCGACGACCTCGATGTCGAGGAACGGATAGCGCGCCTCGATCGAATTGGCGTAAGAGACGCGGTCGCCGTGATCGGCCAAAAGATGGTCGGCCAGCCGCAGCTTGAAGTCAGCATAGGAGCGCTGGTGCAGCGGGTGGCGCCCGGCGAGGCATGATCGGTCGACGGGCGGCCGCTGCGTGCATTCGAACCGCGGCAGCGCCGCGGCGACGGCGGGCGAATAGAGCCCCGCCTTGGTCTCGCGGAACAGACGGTAGTCGCGCTCGTAGAAGAAGGCCGGGTCACCCCACAGCTCCGCCCGGACCTCGTCCTCGAGCATCGCCTCGAGCGGGTCGGCGGTCCCCGGGGACCGGCCGCCGGTGGCATCGAAGCGATAGCCGACATAGCCGGCGAACAGCTCGTCCGCCCCCTCCCCGGTCAGGACCACCTTGTGGCCGCTCTCGCGCACCATGGCCGACAGCGCCAGCGAGCAGGTGTTGTAGGCCTCCTTCAGCGGCGCCTCGGCCGCCGCCACCGCTTGGCGAAGCCGGCGGATGATCTCGGCCGGCGGGAACTCGATCTCGTGATGCCGCGTGCCCAGTTGCTCGGCCATCAGCCGCTGCGGCCGGCGCTCGTCGATATCGGCCTGCGGAAAGGTGATCGAGTAGGAATGGAACTGGCGGTCCGGTGCCGCCGCCTGCGCCAGGGCGCCGATCAGGCTCGAATCGAGGCCCCCGCTGAGATAGAAGCCGACCGGGACATCGGCATCGAGCCGACGGCGCACCGACGCCAGCAGCAATTCCTCCAGCCGCGCGACATAGAACTCGGTCTCGCGCCGTTCGGCCGGCCGGGCGGCCTCGGGATACACCAGGTCCCAATAGGGCCAGGTGTGGGCCGGGCGGCCGGAGCCGGCCTCCAGCACATGGCCTGGCGGTAGGGCGTGGATGCCCTGGAACATGGTGGTGGGGCTGACCATTCCCGGGAAGGTCAGGATCTGGTCGAGACCGGCGAGATCGACCCGTCGCTCGACCGTCGGATGCGCCAGCAGGGCCTTGATCTCCGAGGCGAACAGCAGCTCGCCCCCCGCCTCGGTATAGAACAGGGGGGCGATGCCGACATGGTCGCGGCCGAGCAGCAGCCGATGCCGACGATGGTCGTAGAGGGCGAAGGCGAACTGACCGTTGAGCCGGCCGACGAAGTCGGCGCCATACTCCTCGTAAAGATGAACCAGGACTTCGACATCGCAGCGGGTGCGGAAGCTGTGGCCGCGCCGTTCCAGCTCCTGTCGCAATTCACGATGATTGAAGATCTCGCCATTGCAGACCGAGGTGATCCGGCCGTCCTCGCTGTGGTGCGGCTGGTTGCCGGTCGCGAGATCGACGATCGAGAGCCTGGTGAAGCCGAGGGCCACGCCACCCGCGGCGAAAGTGCCGCCGTCGTCCGGGCCGCGATGGCGCAGCCTGCCGGTCATGGCCTCGATCTGACCGGGATCGATCGGGCGGTCCCGGTCCGAGCTGAAGAGTCCGACGATGCCGCACATCCTGGCCGCCATCCCGCCTTGTTGAACCCGCACAACGGCGCCGCCCCCGACACCGGGTGTCGAGGACGGCGCTTCCTTCAGACCTCACTGGGCGGCGCTGGTGGTGAATGTCCACAAAGGCCCGTTCACCAACGGGATCACCTGATCCTGCGCGACGGTATCGACCCGCCAGTAATAGGTGGCGCCGGGCTTCAGCATCGCCTCGACACCGGTCCCCGGAACGTTCTTGAATTCCACGCCGTCATGCGCATCGGGACTTGCCTGATCGACCGCGTCGGCGTCCGTCCCCCAATAGACGTTGTAGCTCGTCCCATAGATCCGGCCGGCCTGCCAGGCGAGGTCAACCAGGCCGTTGATGGGTTTCACCTGCGCACTCTCGCCCGGCTGCGGCGTCGTCACGGCCGACGAGACCAGCGGCATGATCTGGTCGAGCATGTTGGCCTCCCACTCCTGGTCCCAGGTGTTGGAGGCCAGCACGAAGAACGTGTCCGCGTCGAAGAAGTAATAGAGCAAGGTCTTGTAGCCCGGGAACGCCCCGCCATGGCCGCGGGCGCTGCCATAKGACCGCGCCGGCTGCATCAGCCCGCCGACGCCGTAGTCCATCGGCTGCCAGCCGATATGGATGTCCGCCGAGACGAAGGTGAACCATTTCTCCTTGGTGCCCTGGTTCAGCAACTGGTCGGATCGGAACATCCCCTCTCCGAACTTCAGCAGATCCCACGGCGTCGAGACGATGGCCCCCGCTGTCCAGGCATAGCTCGGATTCGTCGCGGTGACGTCGCACCAGTCCTCGTAGACCTGCTGCGGATAGGGGATCGAACCCCATTTGGTGTAGCCGTGCATCTGCGGCAGTTGCTGATCGTTGGTCGCGAAATAGGTGTCCCGCATGCCGAGCTTATCCATCACGTAATGCTGGATCACCTGCTCAGCCTTCTGGCCGCTGATCTTCTCGGCGATCATTCCCAGCAGGATGTAGTTCGAGTTGGAGTAGTACCAGAAGGGATATTGCGGCGGCTCCGGCGGCGCGCTCCCGTAGATGGTCGCCCAGTAGGGATTCGGATAGGTCGCGCCGGGTGCGAAGTCGGACGGCAGCGGCGGGTTCGGACCGTTGTTGCTCAATCCGCTCATCAATTGATCGGGATCGAAGTGCCGTTGCGGCGTTATTTGGGGCGAGAATCCAATATCGCTGTCGGCCAGATAGTTGGTGATGCCCGTGGTCATCTGCAGCAGCATGCCGATGGTCATCTCGTTGATATACGGTATCCCGGCGACGATGCCATCGTCGTCCAGGTATTTCAGCACCGGATCGGTGAGCTTGAGCTTGCCCTCCTGTTCCATCTGCAGAATCGTCTGGGCGGTGAAGATCTTGGAGACACTGCCGACGCGGAACTGCATGTCGGGCGAAATCGGGGTCTTGGCCTCAAGATTGGCATAGCCGGTGGTGCCGAGTCTTACCCCCCAGTCCGGCGATTTGACGAGGATCACGGCGCCGGGGACGCGGCCATTGGCGGTGAAGCTGTCCAGCACCTTTTGCCAGGTCGCGGGGAAGGGCCGGCTCGGCTGTACATTGGATGCCGTCTTCTTCTCGACGATCGGCCCGGAGATCGGCGGCGCAGCGCAGACTGCCGGCGGATAGCCGGGGACGATCGGGCTGACCTCCTCGGCGGAGCCTCGAGGGGCGGCCAGGGTCGCGGTCGGACCGGCGATCGCCGGCGCGGCCCTTGATGTGGTCAGAGGCAGCGCCTCTGCCCAGCTGGGCGCGGCTGGCGCAATCGCGACGGACAAAGCCAGCGGCAGAAGCCATGGTGACGTCTTCGATACTCCGCGTTTCATGCATATCTCCTATAGTAGAAATCGCTGAAATTATTTATCAAAGTCACGTAGCTCTTACGCTCGACTGCCTGTTAAGGCGTTTTCCTCTCCAACCTTTGACTGCTCACCTTCCGGGCTCGATCCGGCAGCGAAGCTTTCGGCGAGCCCCTGCGCCAGAGCGCGGATCGCGGCCGGCGCATGGAGTCCGGGGGCATAGCGCAGCCCGAGCCGGAGCCGCCCCGAGGTCACCCAAGCCTCCAGCTCGATCAGGCGGCGGCGCTCCATGGTGCCGATCGACGCATTCGGCAGCCGCTCGCTGAGCCGGAACGCCGGGTCGAGCTCCGGGACGGCGGTGCCGAGATAGTTGAGGCTGAGCTCCGCCTCGGTCCCGCCGATCGGGCTTGGCGACAGCCACCGCAGCACGCCCCAGCCCAATCCCTTCGACGGCACCGAGGCCAGCGCCGCCTCGATCCCCTGCACCGCAGCCGGGCCGCCCGGACAATCGATGAGAAATGGGAAATCCGCGGTGAACCAGCCGACCGTGCGGGCCGGATCGATGCCAGGCACGGGCGGGTTGCGGCCATGGCTCGACAGCATCACCCGCGCCAGCCGCCGACCATCCCAGCCGTGCAGCGCGTCGGCCAGCGCGGCCAGCAGCCGCGCGACGATCCGCGTGTCCGGAACGCCGGACGGAATCGCGTCGAGATCCACGGTCATGGCCTCGGTTTCGGCGTAGCCATGCTCGACCACCGCGGCGTCGGTCGGCAGCGGCGGCACGGTGGCCCCAGCGATCTTCGCCCAATAGGGCCGTTCCGCCTCGAGCGCCGCGCTGCGGCTCCAACCGTCCAGCGCCGTCGCCCAGGCGCGATAGGAGGTGGTCTTGCCGGGCAGGACGATCGGCTGGCCCGTTGCTGCCTGGCGCAGGCCGGAGAACAGATCCTCGAGGATGAAGCGCCACGACACCGCATCCACCACCAGATGGTGCGCCGTCAGCAGCAGATGGTCGCCCTCCGCCAGCCGGTAGCGCACCGTCTTGAACAGCGGCCCGCGGCCGAGATCGAAGCCCGCCTGGAGCGCCGTGGCGTCGGCCGTCAGCGCCGGCCAGGGATCCGCCAGTTGGCGCAGATCGAACTCCCTGACACCGGGCCCGGGCTCCGGGGCGGCGATCTCCTGGATCCAGACGCCGGCGTCCTGGCGGCAGCGCAGGCGCAGCGCGTCATGGTGCCGCCAGAGGGCATCCACGGCCGCAGCGAGGGCCGCCCCGTCCAGAGGCGCCGCGGCCTGCAGCAGGACAAGATGGTTCAGATGCGCGAACCCTCGACTGTGCGCGCCGAACAGCCACCGCTGGATCGGAGTCAGGGGCAGCGCCCCCGTGACCGGTCGATCATCTCCGCCGGCCTCCGCGGTCGCAGCGACCGCCGCCACCGCCGCCACCGTGTCAGCGGCGAGCAGGCCCCGAAGATCGAGCGCGAAGCCGTCCCGGCGGAGCCGCGCCAGAAGCTGGATGGCGCGCAGGGAATCCCCCCCCGACCCGGCGAAGGAGCCATGCCGGCCGAGCGGACCGCTGCCCAGCACGGCGGCAAAGGCCTCGGCGACCGCTGCTTCGGCCGGCGTCATCGGTGCCTCACCGACGGCGGATGGACGCTCCGGCGCCGGCAGGGCATTCCGGTCGATCTTGCCGGCGACGGTGCGCGGCAATTCGGGCAGCAGGACCACCGCGGCCGGGACCATCCAGGGCGGCAGCTCCGCCGCCAGGGCGTGCCGCAGCACAGCCGGATCGACTTCGCCCCGCGGGACGACATAGGCCACGATCCGTTTCGGCTCGTCGCGCACGATGGCGGCGGCCTGGGCCACGGCCGGGTGCCCGCGCAACAGGCTCTCGATCTCGCCGAGCTCAACCCGATAGCCGTGAAACTTTACCTGGTTGTCGCGCCGGCCGAGATAGACCACCGTCCCATCGGGCTGCACCAACCCCGCATCGCCGGTGCGGTAGACCCGACGGCCGTCCACATCGACAAAGCGCTCCGCCGAGAGATCCGGCCGGCCGAAATAGCCGCGGGCGAGCCCCGGCCCGGCCAGGCAGATCTCGCCGACCGCGCCGACGGGCATCGATCGTCCGGCCCGGTCCAGCACCGTCATCCGGGTGTTGGCGATCGGCCGACCGATCGGGATCCCGTCCGGATAGGCCGCGTCCGGATCGACCTCTTGCCAGCTGGCGCAGACCGAAGCTTCGGTCGGACCATAGGCGTTGAAGTAGCGCAGCCTGCGGGCATAGTGCCTGGCATCGCGCTCGTCGGGCGGCTCGCCCGCGGTGAGCAGCACGCGCAGGCCGCCCAGATCGGCGCCGTCGAGCGCCCGCAGATAGGAGGGCGGCAGCGTCGCCACCGTCACCCGCTCCGCAGCCATCAGCGCCAGCAGCCTGGCGCCGTCGCGGATCGTCGCCTCCGGCGCCAGCACCAGCCGGGCGCCGGCCAGCAGCGCCATGAAGATCTCGGAGAGCGAGGCGTCGAACGAGCAGGAAGCGAACTGAACGACGGCGTCGTCGGGCCGGACGCCGAACCCCGAGATCTGCGCCAGGATCATGTTGACGAAGCCGCGATGCTCGACCGCCACGCCCTTCGGCCGGCCGGTCGAACCCGAGGTGAAGATGATGTAGGCCAGGCTCCGCGGCGACGCCCCGCCCAACCGTTTCCCGGCTGCCACAGCTTCGCCGGCGATTGGACGGGCAACACCGGGGCGCAGCGGCGCCAGCCGCGCCGCCCCGGCCGCGTCGGTCAGCACCGTGCGACAGCCGGTGTCGTCGAGCATGAAGCCGATGCGCCCGTCGGGGAAGGCCGGGCTCAAAGGCAGGTAGACGCCACCCGCCTTGAGGAYGCCCAGCAAGGCGACGATCCGGCCGATCCCGCGATCCGCCAGCACGCCCACCACCTCTTCCGGCGCAAGTCCGTCGGCCAGGAGCCGGCGGCCGACATCGTCCGCCGCCCGGTCCAGCTCGCGATAGCTCAGCCGCTCGTCCCCGGCCGACACGGCTTCGGCGTCTGGCGTGCGATCGACCTGGGCGTGCCAGAGGTCGACCAGCGTCGCCGTCTCGGGCCAGGGCACGGCCGGCCCGGCAGCGCCGGCCTCGAGCGCCTGCCGCTCCTCGGCACCCAGCACGTCGAGCTCGTCCACCGGCCGATCGGGATCGGCCAGCACCTGCGCCACCAGCGAACGCAGTTGCGCCTCAATCTGCCGCATCCGGGCAGGGGCGAAGACGGCCGCATCATAGGGCAGGGTCACATCGAGCGCGGCGCCGGCATGCACCATCACGCCGAAATCATAATTGGCCTGTTCCAACGGCTCGGCCATAGTGACCCGGAACTCGGCATCCGCCGTGCCGTCCTCCACCGCCGGATAGTTCTCGAAGACCAGCAGATGGTCGAGCAGCCCGTCCGGCACCGCGGAGGCCGTCTGGATCTCGGCCAGGCCGGCGTGGTCATGCGCAAGGCCGTCGAGGGCCTGGCGCTGCAGCGCCTGCAGCAGCCCGGCGAAACCCTGCCGCGGAGCCAGGCGGACCCGCACCGGCACGGTGTTGATGAAACAGCCGACCAGGCGCTCCACGCCCGGGATCGCAACCGAGCGGCCCGACACCACGGTGCCGAAGACCACGTCCCCTCGGTCGACCCAGCGCCCGAGCAGAATGCCCCAGAGCGCCTGGAGCATGGTGCCGAGCGTGACACCGCTGCGCGCCGCGAGAGCCGCTGCGGCAGCGGTCTCGCGCTCGCCGATGCGAAAGCGATGCATCGCCGGCTGCGGCCGGGCGCGGCGGCCGGCCGGCCGCGGCAGGGTGGAGAGTTCGTCATACTCGGCCAGCAGGGTCGCCCAATGGCGGCGCGTTGCGGCCGGATCGCGGTCCGCCAGCGCCGCCAGATAGTCCCCGGGCGCCGGCGGTGCCGGCAGATCCGGCGCCCGGCCCGATCGGGCCGCGGCATAGATCCGGGCGAATTCATCGAGCAGGATGGCGCCGGACCAGCCGTCGAGCAGGATATGCGGGTGGCTCCAGATCATCTCGAAGCGGTCGGGACCCAGGCGGAACAGCTGGATCCGCATCAGCCGGTCGCGGCGCAGGTCGAAGCCCCGCCTCTCATCCGCGCGACGCCATGCCTGGATCCGCGCGGCCGCGTCGGCCCCTTCGAGATCCTCGAAGCCGAACTCCACGGTCTGCCGCTTCAGCACGATCTGGAGCGGCTGCGATGTGGTTTCGTAGTCGAAGGTCGACCGCAGCAACTCGTGCCGCTCCATCAGCCGGTTCCACGTCGCCTCACACAGCGCCGGGTCGAAGGCGCCGTCGATCGTGAACGAGACCTGCCGGAAATAGGGCGGCGCCTCCGGCGTTGACAGTTCATGGAACAGCATGCCCTGCTGCAGCGGCCGCAGCGGGTAGATCCGCTCGACTGTCTCCCGCGACAGCCGGGGTGCCGTGTCATTCGCCACCGAGCAGCCCCTCGAATTCTGCGGCACTCAGCGAAACATGCGCCGCGAGGCCAGCCGGACTGCGGGACGCCGGCGGTTCGGGTGCCGGCGCGGCTGCAGCGAGCCGCGCGGACACGGTCGCCACGGTCGGGCCCTCGAGGAACTCCCGCATCTCGATCCGGTGTCCGGCCTGGCGCAGCCGGCCGACGACCTGGATCGCCTTGATCGAATCCCCGCCGAGCTCGAAGAAGCGGTCGTGCCGCCCGAAGCCGTTGCGGCCCAGCACATCGCGCCAGGTCTGGGCCACCAGCGCCTCCAGCGGGCCGTCGGCCACATCGCCATCATCCGCCGCGCCCGCGGTGGGCGGCGGCAGGGCGGCATGATCGAGCTTCCCGTTCGGCAGCAGCGGCAAGGCGTCCAGCATCACCCAATGGGCCGGCACCATGTAGTCGGGCAGGCTGCGGACGAGGCTGTCGCGAAGGGTCGCAACCGACGCCTGCCCCTCCGGCACCACATAGGCCACCAGATCGGGGCCGGTGCCGTTGCGGTACAGGCTGACCACCGCATGGGCGACCTGCGGGTGACGTTCGATGGCCCGCTCGATCTCGCCCAGCTCGACCCGGTGGCCGCGCAGCTTGACCTGGCCGTCCTTGCGGCCGAGGTAGAGGATGTCGCCCGTCGCCGTCACCACGCCCTGGTCGCCGCTGCGATACAGCCGCTGGCCCGCAGCGAAAGGATGGGCGACCAGTGCGGCTTCGGTGAGGGCCGGCCGTCCGAGATATCCCCGCGTCAGCCCGAGGCCGCCGATATGGATCTCGCCCGGCACCCCGATCGGGGCGAGATTGCCGTGCGGATCCAGCACCAGGGCCTGGGTGTTCGCGATCGCGCGCCCGATCGGGATCGGCCGGTCGCGGTCGAGCACGGGATCGACGCGGTGCCAGGTGGCACAGACTGTGGTCTCGGTCGGGCCATAGGCGTTGACATAGGCAAGCCGGCCGGCCAGCCGCAACGCCTGGTCGGGCCTGGGCGGCTCACCGGCGGTGATCAGCAATTCCAGCGGATCGAGCGCGGCGTCGTCGAGCTCGGCGAGATAGGTCGGCGGCAGGGTCGCGACGCTCACCTGGTGACGGCGGAGATAGTCGGCGAAGGTGAGCGGATCGCGGATCCGGTCCGGGCCGGCGATCACCAGCGTGGCGCCGTTCAGCAGCGCCATCAGCATTTCCCAGACCGAGGCATCGAACGAGGACGGGGCGAATTGCAGCACCCGATGCCGGGGCTCGATGCCCAGGCCCAGATGCTGGGCGGCCGCCAGATTGACCGCGCCGCGATGCTCCAGCAGCACACCCTTGGGCTGGCCGGTCGAGCCGGAGGTGTAGATCAGATAGGCCGGATCGCCGGCACTTGGCGCCGCGCGCGGCGCCCGGGCGACCGCCACCGAGCCCAGGCGGCCGATGTCGAGCGTGCTGTGCTCCCCGTCCGCCACCAGGGCGGCATGCGGCGCCTCGGTCACCACCACCTTGGCCGCGGCATCGCCCAGCATGTAGCGCAGCCGCTCCTCGGGGTAGGTCGGATCGAGCGGCAGATAGACCGCCCCGCATTTGAGGATGCCGAGAAAGGCCACCACCAGACGCTCGGAACGATCGAGCAGCGCCGCCACGATGTCGCCGGGGCGCACGCCGTGCTCCTTGACCAGGGCCCGCGCCAGCGCGTTGGCGCGGCCCTCCAGCTCGGCATAGGTGAGGCCGACATCCTCATGGATCACCGCCAGGCTGGCGGGCTGGGCCGCGGCCACCGCCGCGAAGGCGGCGGGCACGGTCGTGTCCGGCGGTGTCGTGGTGGCCGTGTCGGGCCCGAGCAGCAGGCGCCGCTCCTCCTCGCCCAAGAGGTCGAGCGCCGTCACCGGCCGCGCCGGATCGGCGACCGCGGCCGCCAGCAGGTGCTGGAAGTGACCGGCCAGCCGCTCGATGCGGTCCCGGTCGAACAGATCGGTGGAATATTCGAGGTTGAGGACGACGCCCGCCGTGGTCTCGACGAACTCGAAGACCAGCGGGAATTTCGCGACCTTGCCGTCATCGGCGAAGAGAGAGATCTCGATGCCGTCCAGGGCGAAGCTGCGCTGCAGCCTGTCCTGGAAGACCACCATGACATCGAACAGAGGCGGCCGGCGGCTGTCGCGCGGCAGGTCGAGCTCGTCGACCAGCAGATCGAACGGATGGCTGCGGTGGTCGAGCGCCCCGGTCAGGCTGTCCCTGGCCTTCGCAAAGAGCGCCTCGAAGGTCTCGGCCTCGGCGAGCGCCACACGCAGGGCCAGGGTATTGACGTAGAAGCCGACCTGGGCCTCGAGATCGGGATCGTCGCGGCAGGCCACCGGGGTCCCGACCACGAGGTCGCGCTGGCCGGTGTAGCGATGCAGCACAGCCAGCACGGCAGTGAGGAGTCCGGTGAACAGCGTGCTGCGGCCGGCCTGGGCGAATTCGCGCAGCCGCCCCAGCACGGCCGAATTCAGCGCGATGCTGACCCGATCGCCATCGAAGCTCGGCAGGCCCGGCGGCGAGCGGTCGCTGGGCAGCTCGGCCCGCTCGGGCAGGTCTCCGAGCTGGCGATGCCACCAGCTCCGGACGGCCGCGGCGGTAGGTGTGCGCGGGGCCGCGGCCTCCTGGGCGGCATAGTCCTTGTAGTGGATCCGCAACGGCGGCAGCGTCTCGCCGCGGACCAGCCGCAGCAGCTCCTCCACCATCACGGTGACCGACCAGGCATCGCTGACGATGTGGTGGACATTGACCAGCAAGACATGCCGCGAGGGCCCGAGCGCGAGCAGGCTGGCCGTCAGCAACGAGCCGCGGGCGAGGTCGAAGCGGTGCGCGGCATGGCGAGCGGCGAGCCCGCGTGCGGCCGCCTCCGGGTCGGATTCATGGGAGAGGTCGACGCACTCCACCCGGAAGTTGGGCTCGGCCAGGATCGTCTGGTACGGCTCGCCGTCGACCTCGACGAAGACGGTCCGCAGCGCCTCGTGCCGCGCCACCAGCGCCTCGAAGGCGCTCGTCAGCGCCGCGGCATCCAGCGGCCCGTCCAGCAGATAAGCTGCCGGCAGGGTGTAGGCGGCCGGGTTGCCACCGAACTGGTCCAGGACCCAGAGCCGGCGCTGGGCATGGGACAGCGGATAGGCTGCGGCCGGCGCCACCGCCGGAATTCGCCCTTCCGCAGCAACGGAGACGCCGCTCAGGGCCGCAGCCATGCCGCGCACCGTCGGCTGCTCGAAGAACGCGGCGATCGAAAGCTCGCCTTCGAAGGCCTGGTTGATCCGCGACAGCAGCCGGATCGCGCGCAGTGAATCGCCGCCGATCTCGAAGAACGGCGAATTGGCGCCGACGCGGGGGAGCCCCAGCACCTCGGCCCAGATCGCCGCGATCCGGGTTTCGGCAGCTCCCTCCGGCGCCTCGTAGCGGATCCGGTCGGTGATCAGCTCCTCGGGCTTGGGCAGGGCGCGACGGTCGATCTTGCCGTTGATGTTCAGCGGGAAGGCGTCCAGCCGCAGGAAGAAATGCGGCACCATCGCCTGGGGCAGCACCAGCGCCAGACGCTCGCGCAGCACGCCCTGATCGAGGGGGCGCTTTTCGGTGTAGTAGCAGGCCAGCGCGCTGTCGCCGTCGGCCCGCCGATGGGCGACCACCGCGACCTGGTCGATCTCGTCGCTGGCCCTGGCCGCGCTCTCGATCTCGGCCGTCTCGATGCGGACGCCGTTGACCTTGACCTGGCCATCCAGCCGGCCGCAGACCTCGATCGTGCCATCGGCCAGAACCCGGCCGAGATCCCCGGTGCGGTACATCAGGCCCGCCAGCCCCAGGGCGGACGGCGCCGCGATAAAGCTTTCCGCCGTGCGGGCCTCATCGCGAAAATAGCCGAGCGGCTGGAAGGGCGGCACGATGTGCAACTCGCCCAGCGCTCCCGCCGGTGCCGGCCGGCCGTCCTTGAGCACCAGCACCTGGACTCCCGGCAGCGGCCTGCCGACCGGCACGGCCCGGGCAGGGTCGAGCGGCGCCGCGCCGATCCTCATGCAGCATTTGGCCAGCGTCGTCTCGGACGGGCCGTAGAGATTGCGCAGGGCCACATCGGGCCCGAGCACCCGGCGGGTGCGTTCGACGTCGCTGCCCCACAGCGTCTCGCCGGCGAACAGGAGATGCCGCAGCCGCGGCAGCGGCCGCGGGTTCTGCTCGAGCTCCTTCAGGGTCGAGCGGAACAGGCTCGGCACGACGTGGCTGACCTCCACCTCCGCCTCGGCCAGCCAAGCGGCGAGTAGCGCGGCATCGCGCCGGGCGGCGGGCGGCGGCACGCAGATCGTTCCGCCCGATGCCAGCGGCAGGAAGATGTCGCGCAGGCTGACATCGAAGGTGGTCAGCGCGAGATTGCTGACCCGCGTTCCGGAGCCGACGCCCAGCTCCGCCTGCTCCCAGGCGATGAAATGGTGCAGCCCCTCATGGCCGGAGAGGATCGCCTTGGGCTCTCCGGTCGAGCCCGAGGTGAACATCACATACATCGGGTCGCCGGGCTGCGGCCGCTCGGCGAGGCTCTGGTCCTCGACCGCTGCGGCGGCGTGGTTCAGCGTGCCGTCGGCCGCCCAGGTGACCAGGCCGTCCGGCAAGGCGCCGAGCGCTTCGCCGAGGCTATCGCGCAGATCGAGGTCGGTCACCACCGCGGCCGGGGCGACCCGTTCCATCAGCTGGACCAGACGGCGGCTGGGCGAGTCCACGTCCAGCGGGACGAAGATGCCGCCCGCCTTCTGCACCGCCAGGATGCTGGCCACATAGTCGATGCCGTTGCGGAGATAGAGGGCCACCGGCACGCCGCGGCGAACCCCCAGGGCCTTCAGGATTCGGCCGAGGCCAGCGGCACGGGCATCGAGAGTTCCGTAGCTGATGCCCCTGCCCTCCTCCTCGACCGCGCTGCGCTCCGGATCAAGGGCGACCTGCCGCTCGACCAGATCGAGGACCGTCCCAGGGGCCGTCGCCGGCGGATCCACTGCCAGGGGTTCGACAACGACGAAGTCGATCCGGTCGAACTGCTGGTCGGGATCCGCCAGCACGGCGGCGACCAGGGCGCGGATCTCCCGCTCGATCCTGGTGAACTCGGCGGCCGAGATGACGTTGCGGTTGAAGGTGAAGGTGGCCAGCAGCGTCTCGCCCGGATCGATCACCAGGCTGAAGTCGTAATGCATGTGCTCGGCAACCTTGACCTCGCCGATGCGGAAGCGGCCGCTGGCGTCGCCGCCGAGGGGATAGTTCTCGAACACCAGCACATGGTCGAACAGGGTCCGGCGCAGCCCGCCCAGACGCTGCATCTCGGCCAGCGGCAGATGGTGGAAGGGCTCGGCCTCGGTGGCCGCCTGCTGCACCCTGCGGCACAGCGTGGCGAAGCTGTCATCGGCTTCGAACCTGACGCGGACGGGGATCGTCTGCAGGAACAGGCCGACGATCGATTCGACCCCCTGTAGCTCCGGCGGACGGCCGGAGACCACGGCACCGAAAATCACGTCGTCCGAGCCGGCGAAGCCCGAGAGCAGCACCGACCACAGGCTTTGCACGAGCGTGTTGAGCGTGACCTCGAGGCGCGCGGCGAGGCCCTTGAGCCTGGCGGTTTCGGCCGGGTCCAGCTCGAAGCGATACTCCTCCACAGCGATGCCGGCGCGACGTCCGGCGGGATTGATCCCGGGCAGGGTCGACGGCGGCGGGCAATCTGCCAGGATCTTCTGCCAATAGCCGCGGCCGGCCTGCGGGTCGCGCGCCGCCAGCCAGTCAAGATGGCGGGCGAATTGCGGCGCCGGCGGAAGCTTCGGCGTTCCGCCATCGGCGAGGGCTCCATAGATCGCCATCAGCTCCTGCTGCAGGATCCCCAGCGACCAGCCGTCGACGACGATGTGGTGCATGGTCCACAGCACCTCGAACTCCTGCGGACCGAGACGCAGCACACTCAGCCGCATCAGGGGGTCACGCGCCAGATCGAAGCCTCGGGCGCGGTCGTCGGCGGTCATCGCGGCGAGCGCCGCCGCCTGTCCGACGGCCGACAGATGGCTGATGTCCCGGACCAGGACCGGCAGGGGACGGTGCCGCAGCACCACCTGGACCGGCCGCCCGTCGGGCAGTTCCACGATCGCGGCCCGCAATGACTGGTGGCGGGCCGCCAATGCTTGCCAGCTGGCGTCGAACCAGCCGAGATCGAGGTCACCGGTCAGACGATAGGTGAATTGCTGGAAATAGGAGGCGCGGTCGCCGCTCAGGGCATGGAACCGCATGCCCTCCTGAAGCGAGGACAGCGGCAGTACCGCCTCGACCATGCGCTCATCGACACCCAGAACGGCAAGCACCGAGTCCGGCAACCCGGCTCCGCCTTGATCGCCGGCCAGGGCGCCGAGCGCTGCCTGCAGGGCCGCCGTCAGCCGATCGATGGTCGGCTGCGCGTGGATCCGGCTGCCATAGCCGATCTCGACCGCGAGCCGGCCACCGACCACGGCCGCCTCAATTTCGATCAGCGCCTGGCGGGGCACCGACGGCCCCATATTCGGGCCCGTGTTCTCGTCGGAGAGGCTGAAGCCGCCGCCGGACTCGGCATCGAACTGGCCGAGATAGTTGACGCTGATCTCCGGCGCCCCGCCGAACCCGCGCAGGGCCTTGGCGCCATCCGGGGTGAGGTAGCGCAGGATCCCGTAGCCGATGCCCTTGTTCGGCACCCGGTCCAGGGTCTCGGCCACGCGGTGCAACTCGGCCGCGAGGTCCGCGGCGCCGGCGATATCCAGGACCACCGGAAACATCGAGGTGAACCAGCCGACCGTCCGGCTGAGGTCGACGCCCGGGACGATCTCTTCCCGGCCATGGCCTTCGAGCCTGACCCGGATCCGCTCGATGCCGAAGCAGTCGCGGCAGGCGCGGGCCACGGCGGTCAGCAGGATCGCATTGATCCGGGCGCCATGGCGGCGCGGCGCTTCAGTCAGAAGCGCATGGGTCTGCCGCTCGCCGAGGGTGAACCGCACCCGTCGGGCATCGCCGGTCTCATTGATGGGGTCCTCGAAATCCTGGGGCCATGCGGGCAGCGGCGTCGCATCGACCGCGGTCCAATAGGGCAGCTCGGGCAGGAGCTCGGGGCTCCCGGCATGGGCCTCCAGCATCCCGGCCCAGTCGAGCCAGGGCCGGCTGGTCGGCAGCAGCGCGATCGCGCGACCGTCGCGCGCCGCCGCATAGGCCTCAGTCAGATCCTCCAGCAGGATGCGCCAGGACAGCCCGTCGACCACCAGGTGGTGGCACAGCACCAGCACCCGGTCGCCGTCCGGCAACCGGCAGATCATCACCCGCAGCAGTGGCGGCCGCGTGACATCGAAGCTGCGATGCAGCTTCGTCGCATAGGCGGTCAGCTCCGCGACGGTGCCGAGCGGGACGATCTCGACCGTCACTGCGGCAGCCGCCGTCACGATCTGGCGTGGCGGCGTCGCCGTGAGGTCGAGCGCGAGGCGCAGGGCGTCATGGTGCGCCACCACCGCATCGACCGCACGCTGTAGCGCCTCCGCGTCGACCGGGTCGGCGCTGGCCAGCAGGGCGGTGTTGTTGAAATGGCCGATATCGCGCCGGAGATCGCTCACCAGCCAGTGCTGGATCGGCGTCAGCCCGGCCCGGTCGCGCCGTGCGGCCGGTTCGCCGGCGGGCGCCGCGGGAGCCGCCAGGGCGGCGAGGCGGGCCACGGTCCTGGCCGAGAAGATCTGGCCCGCTGTCAGGCGCACGCCGGCCCGATGCAGCCGGCTGACGATCTGCAGCGCCTTGATCGAATCGCCGCCCAGCGCGAAGAAATTGTCATCGGCGCCGACCCGGTCCAGGCCCAGGACCTCCTGCCAGACGCGCGCGATCGCGATCGCCACGGGATCCTGCGGCGTCACGAAGCTGCTGCCCGGCGCCAGCCGCGCCTGCTCCGGCGGGGGCAGGGCCGCCCGATCGACCTTGCCGTTCGCGGTCAGCGGCAGCGCGTCCAGGGCGACGAAGTGGTTCGGGATCATGTAGTCGGGCAGCGCCTCGGCCAGATGCTGGCGCAGGCCCACGGCCGTCAGCCCGGCCGTGCCGATCACATACGCCACCAGCTCCCGGGTGCCCTGGGATCCGTCGCGGTCGATCACCAGCGCCTTGGCGACCCCGGGATGGCTCAGAAGCTGCTGCTCCACGGCGCCGATCTCAACCCGATGGCCGCGGACCTGCACCTGATGATCGTTGCGGCCGAGATATTCGAGCACGCCGTCGGCGCGCAGCCGGCCAAGGTCGCCGGTCTTGTACAGCCGTCGGCCGAGATGCTCGACGAAGCGTTCGGCGGTGAGCTCCGGGCGGTTGAGGTAGCCGCCGCACACGCCGCTGCCGCCGACCCAGAGCTCGCCCGACACCCCGAGGGGCTGCGGCTCCATCAGCGGGCTCAGCACCGCGATCGTGGTCTCCGGCAGCGGCCGGCCGATCAGGCTGCGCTGCGGCGGCCCGTAAATGTCGGCGTCGCTCAGCCGGTAGTAGCTGACATGCACGGTGGTCTCGGTAATGCCGTACATGTTGACCAGCACCACCTGGTGCGGCGGATATAATTCCGCCCAGGGCTGGAGATAGGTCGGCTCCAGCCGGTCGCCGCCGAAGATCACGGTGTGGAGATGGTCGGCGAGATCGTGCACCGGCTGGCCGGCTTCAGCCTCGATCAGGCCGTAGAAGGCGCCCGGCGTCTGGTTGAGGACGGTCACCCGATGACGGCGGATGAGGTCGAGGACCGCGTTCGGATCGCGCGCCTCCTCCTGCCGCGCGATCACGACCCGGCCGCCATAGGCCAAGGCGCCCCACAGCTCCCAGACCGAGAAGTCGAACGAGAAAGAATGGGCGCAGAGCCACACATCGTCGGCGCCGAACCGGAAATCATGCCGGTCGTTGACCAGCAGACGAACCACGTTGCGATGGCTGACAAGGCAGCCCTTGGGCCGGCCCGTCGAGCCCGAGGTGTAGATGACATAGGCGACGCCGTCTGGCCGCGGCCCCGACAGCCGCACTGAGGGCACATCGCCCGGGGCGGCGATGTCGAGGGCGAGGCCGCGCTGTGCCGCCGGCAAGCGCTCCGCCAGCGCCGCGGTGGTCAGCACCGCCCGGCAGCCCGCATCGGTCAGCATGTGGTCGACGAGATCTGGCGGATAGGACACGTCGAGCGGCACATAGGCGCAACCGGCCTTGAGGATGGCGACAATGGCGACCGCCACCGCCTCGGACCGCTCGAGGAAGATGCCGACGAAGCCGCCAGGTCCGACCCGTCCGGCCAAGGCCGCGGCCAGGCGCTCGGCCCGCCTGTCGAGCTCGGCGTAGGACAGCTCGACCGCGTCGAAGACCACCGCCGGGCGAGCGGGATGCTGCGCCACCGATGCCGCGAAGAGGTCAAGCAGGGTCGCCGCCTCGGGATAGGCGGCAGCGGTGTCGTTGAACCGGGCGATGATGTCGCGCTCGCCACGTCCCAGGAGGTCGAGACGGCCGAGCGGCCGATCGGGGTCGGTCAACACCCCGGCGACGATCCGCTCGAACGACGCGGCCCAGCGCTCGACCGTGCTGCGGTCGAACAGCGCGGTCGCATAGCCGAAGCGCAGCCTCAGCACCTCATGCTCCTCGATCGCTTCGAGGAAGAGATCGAACATCGCGGCCGGCACCGCGATCTCATGCGGGGAGAAGGCGAGATCCGCGATCCGGAACGTCCGATCGCTGGCATTCTCATAGGACAGCATGGTGTCGAAGACCGGGTTGCGGTCCTTCGGCCGGCTGCGGTCGAGGGCCGCGATCGCCTCGAACGGATAGTCCTGGTGATCGTAGACGGCCAGGCAGGTCGCGGCGACGGCCTCGAGATGCCGGCGGAACGGCTGGTCCGAAGCGGGCCGCGTGCGGAACACCACGGTGTTGACGAACATGCCGACCGCCTGGGCGAGCTCGCGCTGCTGCCGGCCGGAGGCCGCGCCGCCCACCAGGATGTCGCCCTGTCCGGTCAGGCGATGCAGCAGGGTGCTCCACGCCGCCAGCAGGACGATGTAGAGCGAGGCGCCCGATCGACGGCCAAGCTCCCTCAACCCCCGGGTGGTCTCCGCCGGCAGCGTCAGGACCACCGTGTCGCCCTGGAAGTCCGGCTCGGCCATGCGCGGCCGGTCGGCCGGCAGCTCCAGCAGCGGCAGCTCGCCGGCGAGCTGGTCCTGCCAGAAGGCCGCGTTCGCCCGGCCACGGTCACCCTCCGCGCCGGCATCGGCCAGGCTGAGGCAGCGGCGCAGGTCGTAGGTGACGGGCGCCGCCGGGCGCCCCTCGTAGAGCGCCATCAGATCGGCGGCGAGGACGTTGCTGGACAGGCCGTCGGCGGCGATGTGATGCGCATCGGTGAGCAGCAGGTGACGATCGGGCCGGACCGACACCGTCGCCACCCGCATCAGCGGCGCCTCGGCCAGATCGAACGGCCGCAGGAAGGCGGCGACCGTCCGGTCGATCGTGGCCTCGTCCGCCGACAGCCGTTCGATCTCGAAGCGCGGCTCGGCCCAGCGCTTGGCGACCAGCTCGCCATCAAGCACGACGTAGCTCGTCCGCAGGCTCTCGTGCCGCTGGATGATGGTGCGGAAGGCGTCTTCGAGCCGGTCGAGATCGAGCGGCCCATCGATCCAGAAGGCCTGCGGCAGATGATAGGCCATCTGGACGCCCGGGCGCTGGTCCAGGGCATAGAGCCGCCGCTGCGCCGAGGACGGGGCGGCGAATTGCGGGTCCGGGTATTCGTCGATCGACCAGGCGAAGCCGCCGGCGCGGATGTCCCGGACGCTGCCGGTCACGACGTCGAAGACATGGTCGATCTCGGCCGAGCCATGCGCCTCGGAGAAGAACGAGATCCGACGCTCCCAGGTATAGACGCCGCGATCGAGCATCAGGAGATACAGGAGCTCCAGCTCGATCGGCTGCAGGTCCTTGTCGCCCAGCGGCACCAGCCGCCACTGCGATGAGAAATGCTTGGCGCGCAGCGGCACCCGCTGCTGCTCGAACCAACGGTTGAGGCGGTCGCAGAAGGCCGTCGTCCGTGCCGTCACCGCCTGCTGCAGCGCCGGCCCGTTGGCCTTCATATGGGCCAGGGCCGCATGGGTGGTAGCCATGGTCGCGGGGTTGCGGCAGAAGGTACCGCCGAAATAGATCATCGCCGATTGCGGTCCCGACCGGTCGCCATAGGCCCAGGCGCCGCCGTCGATGTAGTCGAGATACCTGGCCTTGCCGGCGATCACGCCGATCGGCATGCCGCCGCCGACGATCTTGCCGTACACCGCGATGTCGGCGTCGATGCCGAACCACGCCTGGGCGCCGCCGGGCAGGATACGGAAGCCGTTGATCATCTCGTCGAAGATCAGCGCCGTGCCGGCCGACCGCGTGATCCGGCGCAGCTTCTTCAGGAAGCCCTGCGGCTGCAGGTCCGGATTGCGGCTCTGCACCGGCTCGACCAGGACGGCGGCCAACTCATGAGCATGGGCCTGGATCAGCTCCAGCGCGCGCGCCGACCCGTATTCGAGGACCATCACATCCGCGATCATGGCCTGCGGCGTGCCCAGCCCGATCGGGACGATGGCGCCGTCATCCTCGACCGCCAGCACGCCGTCGAAGATGCCGTGGTAGGAATTCTTGAAGATCACGATTTTGGGCCGCCCGGTCACAGCGCGGGCGAGCCGGATCGCGACCATGACGGCTTCAGAGCCGGTGTTGCTGAAGGCCACCCGCTCGTTGCCGGTCAGTTCGTGGAACAGCTGGGCGGCGGCACCGGTCAGCCGCGACTGGGTGCCGAGCTCGAGCCCCGCCGCCATCTGCTGCTCGAGGGCGTCCTGGATGAACCCCGGCTTGTGGCCGAAGAAATGGACGCCCATGCCCATGGCGACGTCGACATATTCGTTGCCGTCGAGATCCCAGAACCGCGCCCCTTCTGAGCGGGCGGAGACGATCGGATACTTCGCCTCCTTGAGCTGCCCCCAGAACGACAGCGTGTGCTTCCAGTCGGCCAGGACCGCGCGCGATTCCTGGGTCAGCGTCTTGGAGCGGCCGGTGCGTGCCACATGGTCGCGGACCACGGCCTCGACGAAGGCCTGCTGTTCCGGCGTCAGCCTGGCACCGGCCAGGTTGATCCCGCGGATCGCGGCCACAGCCGTCGACTTCGGCACCTTGGCAGGCGCGGGCGGGGTCAGCTTCAGGATTTTCGCGCTCTCAGGCGCGGCTTGCGAAACGACAGCGACCGGAGCTGCGATATGAGGCGTCGAAGTGGCCATCCCGGCGACGGCGTGCAAGGCAACAGCGGCCGGCTGAGCGATCGTCCCGGTCAGGCCGAGCTGCTGGCGGGTAAGCTCGGTCATGCTTTGCAGGTTCTGCGCCGCCATCTGCGCCAGATAGTGCAGCTGCTGCTGCAGCAGCGGCATCTCCGCGCCGGAAAGCACGGGCGGGGGAGCGACCGGAAGGCCGGCCGGCGCGGTCATCGGTGCAGCCGAGACCGGTGCGACCTCCGACACCGCTGGCCGAGCCGCCGCAGCCGCCGGCACTTCGGCCGGGGCGACGGTGCCGTGGCGCATGACATAGGCCGCGACATCGTCGAGCGTTCCCAGATCATCGAACAGCTGGCTCATCTTCAGCTCGACGCCGTAGGCGCGCTCCACGGTCTGCCCGAGCTTCAGCAGCATCAGGGAATCGAGGCCCATATTCATCAGGCGCTCGGCAGGACTGATCTCGTCGGGGCTGAAGCCGCTCACCTCGGCCAGCGCGGCCACGAGATCGGAAGTCACTTGCGGACGCCTGTCCATCGCTCTCACCTCGACTGGTAACGGTGCGGCCTCGGCCGCCGGGGTGATCGTGTCCACCGCGGGCCGGGCCGCCTCTGTGGGGCTCATGGCCGGTCGCAGCGGACCGACCTCCAGCCAAAAGGGCTGGCGCTGGAACGGATAGGGCGGCGCTGCCGTTTTGCGCCGCGGCCAGGGCCTGTCGAACCCGGCCCAATCGATCTCGGCGCCGCCCGTCCAGAGCCTGGCCGCCGTCGCCGTGATCTGTCGCCAATCGTCGACGCCGCGACGCAGCGAGCTCAGCGCCAGCACCGGGGTCTCGCCACCGCGCGCCAAGGCGGCGAGCGTGTCGCCGGGGCCGATCTCCAGGAAGGTGTCGTAGCCGTCGCGGCGGAGCGCCGTGATCGCGGCATGGAATTGTACCGGGGCGAGGATCTGCTCGGCCCAGTACCCGGCGGTCAGCCGCTCGCGCGCCGGCCAGGCGTCACCCGAAACCGTCGAGTAGAAGGGCAATCGTGCCGGGCGGAACGGTTCGTCGGCCAGGGCCGCCTCGAATCCCGCAATCATCGGCGCCATGAGCGGCGAGTGAAAGGCGTGGGACACGTCGAGCGGCCGGGCCTCGATCCCCCGCACGGCGAGATCGGCCAGGACTGCCTGCAATGCCGGCGCCTCGCCGGACAGGGTCACGGCATCGGTCTCGTTGACCGCCGCCACGACGACCCGGCCGCCGGCCGCGCCCAGGGCCGGGGCGACCGCGTCGACGGAGGCGAAGACCGCAGCCATGGCGCCGCCAGCCGGGAGCTGCTGCATCCTCCGGCCCCGCTCGGCGGCAAGCCGCAGGCCCGCCTCGGGGTCAAGGATCCCCGCCGCCGCCGCGGCGGCATACTCGCCGATGCTGTGGCCGAGGACCGCAGCCGGCTTGACGCCCCAGCTCGCCCACAGTTCGGTCAGCGCCCATTGCAAAGCATAGAGCGCAGGTTGGGCGACTGCCGTCGCGGCCAGCTCAGCCGCCGTGGTCTCCGGCGCCATGACGATATCGACGAGCGGCCGGCCGAGCGTGTCGCCCAGCGCGGCCGCGCAGCGGTCGAAAGCGGCCCGGAACACCGGCTGCGAGCGATAGAGCGCCCGGCCCATGCCGACATATTGGGAACCTTGGCCGGTGAACAGGAACACCGGCCCCTTGGCCCCCTGCCGGCGGCGGCTCGACGCGTCAGCGTCGGTCGGCGCCGCGGCGAGGGCAGCCGCGATCTCCGCCACGGTGGCGCCCGTCACCGCCAGCCGCTCGCGCAGGGTCGGCCTCGTCCCGGCCGTGAAGCAAAGATCGGCGACCGTCGACGGATCGGCAGTCTCGAGATGTCGGCGCCAGTGATCCGCCAGGTCGTGCAGGGCCGGAACGGTGGCTGCGGACAGCGGCAGGATGTGGACCGGCCGCGGCTCGTCCGCCGATGCGGGTTGCGGCACCGCCGGCGGTTCGACGACGACGACATGGGCGTTGGTGCCGCTGAGACCGAAGGAGCTGACCCCTGCCGCGCGCGGCCGGTCGCGACCGGGCCAATCGACCGCATCGCCGGTCACCCGGATGGGCGCCGCCGCCCAATCGATGTGCCGGTTCGGCGTGGCGAAATGCAGGCTCGCCGGCAGCCGCCGATGCCGCAGCGCCAGAACGACCTTGATCACGCCGGCGACGCCGGCGGCGGCCTCGGTATGGCCGATGTTGGACTTGACCGAACCCAGCAGCAGTTCCTGGCCGCTGGCGCGCGGACCGAAGACCTGGCGCAGGGCCTCGAATTCGATTGGGTCGCCCAACGGCGTGCCGGTGCCATGGGCCTCGATGTAGTCGATCGCCTCGGGTTCCAGGCCCGCATCGGCCAGGGCAGTCCGGATCACCGCCTGCTGGGCGACGCCGTTGGGAGCGGTCAGGCCGTTGCTGCGGCCGTCATGATTGACCGCGGATCCCGCCAGCACCGCCTGGATCCGGTCGCCGCCGTGCTCGGCGTCTTCCAGCCGCTTGAGAACCAGCAGCCCGCAGCCTTCACCCCGGCCATAGCCCGAGGCGGCGTCGTCGAAGGCCCGGCTGCGGCCGTCGGCCGCCAGCGCCTTCACCTTGCACAGCGCCACGGTGCTGTCCGGCGACAGCAGCAGGCTGACGCCGCCGACGAGCGCCACATCGCATTCGCCGTTGCGCAGACTCTTCATCGCGGCATCGAGCGCGACCAGCGAGGATGAGCAGGCGGTGTCGAGCGTCAGGCAGGGCCCATGGAAATCGTAGAAGTAGGACAGCCGGCCGGCGGCGGTGCTGAACATCACGCCGCTGCCTGAATAGGCCGTGATCCGCGCCGCATCTCCGGAATGGATATGAGCCTGGATGTAGTCGTAGTTCGACAGGCCGATGAACACCCCGACCCGGCCGCCGGCCAGCCGCCGGGGATCGAGCCCGGCATCCTCGAAGGCCTCCCAGCTGACTTCGAGCAGCAGCCGCTGCTGCGGGTCCAGCGCCTCGGCCTCCTTGGGGGTGATGCTGAAGAAGACGGGGTCGAAGCCCTTCACGTCGTCGAGAAAGGCCCCGCTGCGCACATACATCCGGCCCGGAGCTTCCGGATCGGGATCCCACCAGCGCTCCAGATCCCACCGCGCCGGCGGGATGTCGGCCACGGCGTCCCGGCCCTCGGCCAGGAGGTCCCAGAACTGGTCCGGAGTCCCGGCCCCGCCGGGAAAGCGGCAGGCGAGGCCGATGACGGCGATCAGACCACGCCGTTTCAGCGACGCGTTCTCGCGCAGCAGATCCTTGATCTTGGTCGACGCCCGTCTCAGCGTCTCGGCGTAGCGCTGGTCGAGCGCATCGGCCATGCCCTCGCCGCCGGCGGCCGGCGGCTTCGCATCCTCTGGCATCCGGTCCGACGCGGGGGCCTTGCCGTCATCGTCTGGCTGATATTCAGCAGTCTGCTTGCGAGATATCACTGCAGCTCCCACAAATTCGGGCAGTATTCAGAAATTCGGGCAGCATTCGCCTATCGTCGGAAATCCTGGCGGTCCCAGGACAATCCGAGGTCCGGCATGCCGCGGAGCGATCCCGCGGATGCTTCAGAGCGAGGCTAAAACAACGGCAATCCGAGCGCTGGACAGCACCGGGAGCCGAAAACTATTCGGATGCACGACCCCGCGGGGAGGTCGCAGGATGGGGGTCACCGGGGCCGTCGCTCATACCGGCGATCGGCGATGACGATCCGGCGGGATTGCCGGGCAGGCACTCCTGCCAGATCGTTGCCTTTCAGGCGAAACCGCGACGAACCACGAAGCAGGCGAGGTGCGACTCGACCCTGCTTACCTCTTCCAGAGGGCCGCCCCCCTGGTGCTCATGCTGTACGAATTCGCCCGGATGCCGATCACGGCCAGCGCAGCCAGCACCGGCATCGTCGGGGCGAGCACCGCAAGCGCGACGCCATTGGCCAGGAAATGGCCGACGCCGCTGGCGACGTTGCCGGCAATCAGCTGGCTTGCACCCGGAACGAGGATCTCACTAGCGACCCTCGCCGTGTTCATCAGCTCATTCTGCGGCGGCGCTTCATCGAGGATCGAACCAGCCGGCGCGGCGGTCTTCTCGGTTGCAGTCGGGGACATTCTCAATCTCCTTGTGAAAATGCAAAAGCGGACGATCTCGAATTACCGGTATCCCTGACCATCGGACGGACCCCGCGGCGGTGAACCGCAGCCGAGCCGTGCAGACGGCAGGACATGTGTCTCGGCGCAGGATGCTTTCGAGCCGCGCATGGGTCAATAGAAATCGACGGAACCATTATCGAGGATTTTACATTTATTTGTATGGATCAGACCGTCACATAGTCGAAAGAATGGACATCTCGGTCCTGGCCTCCATAGTTGGTAAGCACATTCAAAGGATACGATAGAAATTTGATATCTTGTTTCCATTTCTCCTAAATATCGGCCAGACTAACAGATCTTAAAAAGAGAATTTCAATAACTGTAGAAAGCATAAAGCCGTATTTCGCAGAATTATTATGCAAGAATCGCAGGTATGGAGAATCCGATATAGGACATTTATCCTCCAATATCTGACGACAGCCGGATTGAGGCAGGATGGCCCGCAAGGGTCCCGACCGAGTAGTCGCGAGAGATGGACCAGCCACCCTGCGATAGCTGATCCGGTGGTTCTCGAGATTGGCGGTGCCGCGCGGCGGCAATGCGAAATCCGAAGCCGCCAGTGCGATGGCGCCGGTGAGCTGGATGCTCACTCGCAGTTCCGGCCGGCGTCAACCGGATCGGCTTGAGACGAAGTCGGTCGAGGCAGCCACGGACCGCCAATCTGCAAGGATCGCAGCGTCGGAGGCATGCTCGGCCTCGTTCGCGGCGATGGTGTCGCTGCCCAGCGGCAGGCGGATCGGCGGGTTAGGCACGTCGGCGAAGGCCACCAGCACGGCTGCGAGCTTGTCAGGGTCACCCAGTTGGTCGTGATTGAGATCGGCCGCCCGGCTGCGCGCGGCGCCGGCCGTGCCGTCGTAGTCGCTGATCCGGCGGTCCCGCCGCGTCACTCGGGCGGGCATTCGGCGCCCGTCTCGATCCAGGCGGCGACAAGTGCGCCGAGCTCGGCCTGGGTGCCGGGTGCGGGCCGCCGCCCTTCGCCCGGATGCCACGCCCAGGCCACGAGATGATCCTCGGCCAGGTGCTGCCGGATCTGGGCCAGGCTGCGGCCGCCGTTGCGCACGGGATCCTGGATCTGCCGGCAGATATAGCCGAGCGAATGCCCCTGCCAGCCCATGCTGTCCGGCGCCAGCGACCAGTGCGCGTTGCCCGGGATGGAGCGGATGCGGCTGCCCAGGACGGTCGTGTTCTCCGCGCGATGGCAGGTGCTGCAGGCCAGGCCGTCCACCCCGATGCGGCTGGCGCCCGCCTGCATGAAGGGCACATGCGGATGCAGGTCGTCGCCCTGGGTGGGCCGGCCGGTGACCGGGTGGCAGTTCATGCAGCGCGGGTCGGTGATGACCTTCGCCGCCTCGGTGAAGAGGGCGCGGGAGCGGTCGCCGACATCCGCGATCGACTGGAACGCGGCGACGCCCTGCAGCTGGCGGCCCGGATCCTCGGGCGCGGAGTCGGCGATGCCGGATCCGATCCCGAGCGTGATGGCGGCGGAAATGGTCGAGGCCAGCGCGAGCAGCCCGATCTGGCGTGAACGCTTCGGCATGATCACGCCCTCCCCAACTGGCGGGTATCGATCGGCAGATCCCGCAGACGCTTCCCGGTCGCCGCGAAGATCGCGTTCATCAGGGCCGGCGCGACTCCCGGCGTGCCGAGCTCGCCGACCCCGCCCGGCGGTTCGGTGCTCGATACGATGTGGACTTCGATCGGCGGGCACTCATGAATGCGCAGCACCGGCGAGTCGTCGAAATTGCCCTCGACGACCGCCCCATCGGCAATGGTGAGCCGGCCGTAGAACGCGGCGCTCAGGCCATAGATGATGCCGCCCTCGACCTGCTGCCGCAGGATGTCGGGGTTGACGGCCTGGCCGCAATCGATGGCGCAGACCATGCGCTCGACCTTCAAGCCGCCATCCTTGTCGACATGTACCTGCGCGACCAGGGCGGCGAAGCTGCCGAAATCCGCCGTCACGGCGACGCCGCGGCCGCGATCGGCGCCGAGCGGCGTGCCCCAGCCGGCCTGCTCCGCGGCGAGGTCCAGCACACCCCGCAGCCGAGGCGCCTTGCCCAGCAGCTGGCGGCGATATGCCACCGGATCGCGGCCGGCCAGATGCGCCGCCTCGTCGATGCCGCCCTCGACCGGCGGGGCGTTGCGGGTGGGGCCGACGCCGCGCCAGTTGCCGGTCAGCATGCCCTCCGGCGCCTCGTGCCGGACATACTCCACCCGCTTGTTCGGGATGTCATAGGGGCTTTCGGCACCGCCGGTGATGTCGAGGTCGATGCCGTCCTTGAACAGGATCGGCAGGAACCGCGCCATGATCGCGGGACCGACCACCCGATGCCGCCACGAGACCGGCAGGCCATCGGGACCGAGTCTGATGTCGAGACGGCTCAGATTGAGATAGCGATAGGAGTCATGGCGGATGTCCTCCTCCCGGCTCCAGACCACCTGCACCGGCCCGTCCACCTGCTGCGCCACCCGCGTCGCCATGACGATGCCGTCGTGATCGAGGCGCCGGCCGAACCCGCCGCCGAGCAGGTGGTTGTGGACCAACACCTTCTCGACCGGCAGGCCGGTGACCTGCGCCGCCGCCTGGCGGGCACGGCCTGCCACCTGCGTGCCGACCCAGACCTCGCAGGAGTCCGGCCGCACATGGACCGTGCAGTTCATCGGCTCCATCGCCGTATGAGCGAGGATGGGCATGCGGTAGACGGCTTCGATCCCGCGCAAGCCGGCGGCCCCGGCGCTGGTCCCGCTCTCATGCGCCACCAGCGCCTCGCCGCTCGCCATAGCGATGTCGATGCGGCGCTCGAGCTCAGTGGTCGTCAGGCTGCCATTCGCCCCCGGATCCCAGATGATGCGCAGCGCGGCGAGCCCTTTGCGTGCGGCCCCCGTATGGTCGGCCACGACGGCGACCGCGTCGCTCAGCCGGACGACCTGGCGCACGCCTTTGACCTGGAGCGCCTCGCCGTCATCCACCGCCTTCAGCGTTCCGCCGAAGGTCGGGCAGACGGCGATCGCTGCGAACTTCACCCCGGATGGGTGGGCATCGAGCCCGAACCTGGCCGTGCCGTTGACCTTGCCCGGGGTGTCGAGGCGCGGCGCCTTCTTGCCGATAAGCTTGAACTCCGCCTCGGATTTGAGGGTGATCTGCTCCGGCACCGGCTCCCGCGCCGCCTTGCCGGCGAGCGCGCCATAGGCGATGCGGCGGCCACTTTCGGGATGGACCACCTCGCCCGCCTCGGCCCGGCAGGCCGAGACGGGGACGCCCCAGTCCCGGGCGGCGGCGGCGACCAGCATCATCCGGGCCGCGGCGCCGGCGCGGCGCATCGGCTCCCAGAAGCCGCGGATGGTGACCGAACCGCCGGTAATCTGGTCGCCGAGCATGGGATGCGCATAGCGCGAGGGGTCGGCAGGGGCCGGGATGGCCCGGACCTGGTCCAGCGGAACCTCCAGCTCCTCGGCGATCAGCGTGGCGATGCCGCTGTAGACCCCCTGCCCCATTTCGGCGGAGGCGATCACCAACTCGACCGGGCCGGCCGACGGGATGCGGATGAACGGGTTCGGGGTGAACGTCCCGGCGGCCGCGGCGAAGCGCGGGCCGATGACGAGGCTGCCGCCCGCCAGCGCGGCCGAGATCAGGAAGGATCGGCGCGAGACCTGGCCGGAGACGGTGGCGGCGAGGATGCCCATGTCAGCGGCCCTCCCCGGTCAGCGTCAGGCCGGCGGCCCGCTTGATCGCCGCGCGGATGCGCGGATAGGTGCCGCAGCGGCAGATGTTGCCGGCCATCACGGCGTCGATATCCGCGTCGGTCGGTTCGGGGTTGGCCACGAGCAGGGCGGTCGCCGACATGATCTGGCCGGACTGGCAGTAGCCGCACTGCACCACCTCGTCCGCGAGCCACGCCTTCTGGATGCGGGCGCCCGCATCGGTCTCGCCGATCGCCTCGACGGTGGTGATCGCGAATGACGCGGCATCGGCAACAGGAGTGACGCAGGACCGCACCGCCTGCCCGTCGAGATGGACCGTGCAGGCGCCGCACATGGCGATGCCGCAGCCGAACTTGGTCCCGGTCAGGCCGATGACGTCCCGCAGCACCCACAGCAGCGGGATGTCCCCATCCACATCGACCGGATGGGTCTTGCCGTTCACGTTCAGAGCATAGGTCATCGATGATCCCCTTCCGATCAAACGCGCTGTGCCGATGCCCGCCGGCTCCCTGGGCGATCCGGAGCGTCAGGCCTCAAATCTCGCCGCCACCCACGTCACGCCGCCTGCCTCTCGCGCATCTCGGCCGGCAGCACCTCCCAGACGCGAACGACCTCGCCGACCGAGGTCAGCTGCATCTTGCGCATGGCGTTGCTGCGGTGGAGCTTGACGGTGACCTCGCTGATGCCGAGGTCGTAGGCGATCTGCTTGTTCAGGCGCCCCAACGCCACGGCGCACATCACCTGCCGCTCGCGCAGGGTCAGGGTCTTGTAGCGGTCGGCATGCAGCCGGGCGATCCGGGCCTTGGTGCGCTGTGCGGCATCAATCGCGACGCCCGCAAACACGGCGTCCAGCAGCGTCTGGTCGCGCACCGGCTTGGTGAGGAAATCCACGGCGCCGGCCTTCATCGCCTGGACCGTCATCGGAATATCGCCATGACCGGTCAGGAAAATGATCGGCTTGGGATCGCCGTTCTGGCCGAGAATCCGCTGCAGATCGAGACCGCTCGCCCCCGGCATCCGTACGTCGAGGATCATGCAACCGGGGCTGTCCAATACGTCGGCGTCGAGGAATTCGCGGGCTGACGCGAAGCAGACCGGCTGGAGACCCGCCGACAGGATCAGCTCCGACAGCCCCTCCCGAACGCATTCCTGATCATCGACGATGATGACGAGCGCTTGGTCCGCCGCGCTCCTTCGCTGCGACGGCAACGATGCCGACCTCCGTGGGAGCGGCTGGTCGAGTTGCATGATCACCCTCCATGTCTCGGTTGCGTGAAGCGCCGCTGACGGCCGCAAGCAGGCCCCCTTCTGGGGCTGGCGCATCAGACCTGTTTCGCGCAGAGGCCGGGCCGAGCGCGGTTCGACGCCGAGGGGCTGGCAGCTTCCGGGCGCGAGATGGCCACCTCCGTCGAGTTGGTTCTCGTAGATCAGCTTCAGATACGTGCTCGACCAGCTTGTCTGCTGCGTACACTTTGACGCTGATCCACGGGACCCAGCCAGTTAGGACTCGTTAAGCGATGTTAATCGGCATGGTCAAAGCGTCCGCCGCGCGCGAATGCGCCCATCAACGGTGCGAGGATCAGGTCGCCGGAAGCGGCGCCGACCCGGCCATAGGAAGCAGAGGACCGATACTTTCATATGATTTAGGGGCAGCCAGGGATCGACTACTCTCTGCTTCGCCGCTGTTCCTCCCCCCGAACGCGGCACGTGGCCCAGCCTTCATTCCCCCCATGAAGCGGCCACAACCTCGAGGCGCTGTCGTTAGCCCAGCAGCGCTGGCGGCCCGGCCACACGAGTTGAAGCCTCGCCTGCGGCCGGGCCGCATTTCTTTTGCGCTCTGTCGAACCGCTCGCTGCCGCTCGTGAGCCAGAGCAAAAACGGCCCAGGGCTTGCTGGATCCCCGGGCCGCCACGGTGTTCCGGCGCCGGCGGAACGCTAGCTGTTGAGCGCGGCGCGCTCGATGCTGGCGGCGAAGAGCGGCGTTTCCGACTTGTTGTGATAGATCGACATCGGCTGGCGCTGGGCTTTGAAGACGTCGAAGGGGATGCCCTGCCGGCCGAGGAACTCCATGAACTCCGGCGTCGCGCGAGACCGGACCCGATTGGTGAACTCGCATCTTTCCCTGTCGATCGCCTTCACGCTCAGCTCCCAGCGGATGTGGATGGTCGTCCGGCCGGTCGGGGTGAAGACGTCGGAAACCGATTCCAGGATCAGATGGTCTTTCTCGCCGAGCGTCTCGACATAGTGCTGGACCATCAGGCTTCCGCCGATGATCTCGACATTGATCGACATGCGCTTTCCATCCGGCGCCGTGGTGAAACCTGCCGCGATATGCGCCGGTGAACAGCCCTGGTAGTCCTTATCGGCCAGCGTGAAGCACCATTTGGGAATGTCGATCTTCTCGATCGGCGCATCGATGATCGCGGTAAAGCTCGAGTCGACGATCTCGTTATCGTCCATGTCTGTCTCCTTTCGATGAGTGTCGGGCCGCGGCTACGGTCCTGCCGCTGGGCGGCGCGCGTGCCGGACGAGCGATCAGGCAGTCTTGGCGAGCGGCTCGGACGGTCCGGGCAAGGCTGCGATCACCTCCGCCGCCGTCAGGACGGCGTGGGCGAAGGTCGGCCCGTTCAGCTCATGCGCGGCATGCATCATGTCGTGGGAGAAGGCGGCGGTCGCGTCGCGCACCAGGGTCACGTGATAGCCAAGCTCCATGGCGAAGCGGCCGGTGGATTCGATGCAGGTGTTGGCCAGGAGCCCGACCAGGATCACATGGGTGATCCCCTTCTGCTTCAGCCGGAAATCCAGGTCGGTGTTGGCGAAGCCGCTCTGGCCCCAATGCTCCTTGACGACGATGTCGCCCGGCTGCGGCGCGAAGTCCGGATGCCAGTCGCCGCCCCATTCGCCGCGGGCGAAGCTGTGGCGATGCATGATCGCCCGCTGGGTCGGATTGGGGTGGCCCCAATCCTCATAGTCGCCCGGCTCCCACCGCCGGTGCGGCACGATCACCACCTGGATCCCCGCCGCACGGGCCGCGCCGCTCACCCGGCGCAGATTGTCGAGAAGCCCGTTCTCATCCGCGACCTCCTTGACGCGCGGATAGATCTTCCCGCCTTCGGACAGGAAGTCATTGTAGGGGTCGACGAAGAGAAGCGCTGTCCTCTCATGCGGATAGACGATGTCGGCCATGGGTCACCTCCTTGGGCCGCAGCGCGGCCTGCTGTACGTGATCTGTATTCCTCGGGTTGGCGGCCGCCGGTCAGGCCTCGGCCACATCGATGACCGCCTGGGCAAAGGCCCGCGGTGCTTCCTGTGGCAGGTTGTGGCCGATCCCGCCGGTCAGCGTCCGGTGCTCGTAGGGGCCGGAGAATTTCTGGCGGTACGCCGCGGGTTCGGGATGCGGCGCGCCGTTGGCGTCGCCTTCCAGGGTGATCGTCGGAACGCCGATCACCGGCGCTTCCGCCAGCCGCCGTTCGAGATCGTCGTACCGCGCCTCGCCCTCGGCCAAACCCAGCCGCCAGCGGTAGTTGTGAATCACGATCGCGACATGATCCGGGTTGTCGAAGGCGGCGGCGCTGCGATCGAAGGTGGCGTCGTCGAAGGCCCATTTCGGCGATGCGAGCTGCCAGATGAGCCGCGCGAAGTCGCGCCGGTACTGCTCATAGCCGGCCCGGCCGCGTTCGGTGGCGAAATAATATTGATACCACCACTGCAGCTCGGCCTTCGGCGGCAAGGGCATTCCGCCGGCCTTCTGACTGCCGATCAGATAGCCGCTGACCGAGACCAGGGCCTTGCAGCGCTCCGGGCAGAGGGCGGCGATGATATCCGCCGTCCGCGCGCCCCAATCGAACCCGGCGATCGTCGCCGTCTCGATCTTGAGGGCGTCCATCAGGGCAAGGATGTCGACGGCGATCGCCGACTGCTGGCCGTTGCGAGCGGTCGCGCCGGACAGGAAGCGCGTCGTGCCGTGGCCGCGCAGATACGGCACGATCACGCGATGGCCGGCGGATGCGAGCAAGGGCGCGACATCGGCATAGCTGTGGATGTCGTAAGGCCAGCCGTGCAGGAGCAGGACCGGTGCTCCGTCAGCCGGGCCGGCCTCGGCATATCCGACGTTCAGCACGCCGGCATCGACTTGCTTCAGCGCGGCGAAGGACGCGCCCGATCCTGCGGACTGGGCGCGCGCGGCGATCGTGCCCAGTGGAGCAGCGGCGAGGGCGAGCGCGGCGGCGCCAAGCAAATGGCGACGCTGCCGGTCGATCGTTTCGGATGAGCTGATGATGTCCATGAGGGATGCGACCTTTGCAGAGAGCCGGGAAGGAGCGGATGCTCCGCCGCCCGACCGGCACCGGCCCGGCGCCGGATGGGAATGCTCAGATCCTGATGCCGACCCGCAGGCGCTGCCCAGTTAGTCCTCGTTAAAGGGGGTTAACCGCAGTGGTCGATGCAGCGACCTCGCACGAGCGCAGCTTTTCGGCGCTGCGACAAGGGCTGCGGCGGCGGATCCGTTGGGCGCGACACCCAACCCTCGGATTTACCAGTCTTAACTCGAACCGATGGTCGAACAGGCGCAGCATTTCTTCGGTCGAGGCGCCTTCGTGGCCAACCTCAGATGCGCGAGCCGAGGTCACAGAATGAACGACGCAGGTTGGGTTCTCGAGCCGATAACGCAGGACTTTCTCGATACGGTCGGCGAGAACCCCGATCTGTGCCGCCGATCGCCCGAGGAAGCGCGCCAAGCGCTGGTCCGGATTCAAGCTGGCGCCGTCGGGCGGCCCTCTGCTCAGATCGAGGACACGACCTTTCCGGTCGGGCCGACCGGATCCGTGGTCGTCAGGATCTTCCGGCCCAGCGATACGCAGCGACTCTTACCCGTCATCGTCTACATCCATGGCGGCGGTTGGTGCCTCGGGGACGCCGATACTCACGATCGGATCGTGCGAGAGCTGGCCGTTGCCGCGAGCGCGGCGCTGTTCTTCGTGGAATACGACCGCTCACCCGAAGCACGCTATCCGGTCGCTCTGGAGCAGATCTATGCCGTCACCGCTCATGTTGCCGCGCATGGCGAGAGCCTTGGCGTGGACCCGACCAGGCTCGCGGTCGTCGGCGACGGCGCGGGCGGCAACATGGCCGCCGCCGTCACTCTGCTGGCGATGCAACGCCGTGGGCCCAAGATCGATCTGCAGGTCCTGTTCTATCCGATCACGGATGCCGATTTCGCCACATCCTCGTACCAGACCTTCGCGAATGGGCCGTGGCTGACGAAAAATGCCATGGAACGATTCTGGGATGCCTATCTCCCGGATGTCGCCTCACGAAACGAGATCACCGCCGCGCCCCTGCGGGCCTCCATCGACCAATTGCGGGGCTTGCCCGATGCGCTGGTCATCATCGCGGAGAACGATGTGCTCCGCGACGAGGGCGAAGGCTATGCCCGCCAGCTCCTTCGTGCCGGCGTCAGGGTGACCTCGGTCCGCTACAACGGCACCGTTCACGGGTTCGTCATGCTGAACGCGCTGGCCGACACGCCGGCAACGCGAAGCGCCATCGCCCAGGCGGTCGCCGCCCTGCGCTCTGTCCTGGATTGAAGCCCGGCCGTCAGTCGGGACAGCCGAGACGCACGAGCAATAAATCAGAGGAGGGACACATGATCTCACATTCATATCACAGTGCGTCCGCCCAGATCCGCTGCAGCCCTCTCCCGGAGATCGGCCTTGCGCGGAGCAGAGCCACTGAGCCGGCTCGCATCGACTTCCTGGAACGCGGGAAGCTGCTTGATCTGGGCTTGGGTCGCGGCATGCCAGCGAGCCGCATCGTCGCGAGCGCTCCGCCGTCGTCGGATGCCGACCGGACGCCGACCGTCTTCATCGTCGACAATGACATGGCCGCCCGCGAGTCTCTTGCCGATCTCATCCGGATTTCGGGCTGGCGGGCGGAGGCTTTCGGATCTGCATTCGGGTTCCTGGAGCGGCCCCATATCTCGGTCCCGAGCTGCGTTGTCCTGGATCTTCGCCTTCCCGACCTGAGCGGTCTCGAGCTTCAGAGACGCATCAAGGCGGAGCGCAGCGAAATGCCGGTCATCTTCCTGACCGGCTACAGCGACGTCCCGATCGCGGTCCAGGCCATGAAAGCCGGCGCGGCCGAGTTCTTCATGAAGCCGTTCGACGACGAGGAGCTCCTGACGGCGATCGGTCGCGCTCTCGAAGCCAGCAGGACTGGGCTGGAGCATGAAGCGGAACTGCTCGCCCTCCGAAGGCGTCACGAGTCGCTCAGCGGTCGCGAGCAGGAGGTCTTGGCGCTGGTCGTCACCGGGCTCCTCAACAAGCAGGTCGGCTTCGAGCTGGGCATCAGCGAAATCACCGTGAAGGCCCATCGCGGCAGGGTCATGCGCAAGATGGAGGCGAATTCCCTGGCCGACCTGATCGCGATGGCGACGAAGCTCAGCCTTCGACCGCCCTTCAGAAGCAATCGCCTATGCGCATAGACCCGTTCCGGCGAGTTGCGTGCTCCCGCCGGCGAGCGGCAATCTGATCCGGATTCGAGGAGCGGACCATGCAGCACAGACTCTCCGGCTCCGGCAAGCTGCCCATGGCAGCCGCTATCGGGCTTGCGATGGGTGCGGGTATTGTCGGTGCGGCCGGGCCGGGACTGGGCCAGAACCCGGCAGACCGACCGAGTGCGACGCCGGCCACCGGCGTCGACGTCGACACGTTCCTGGCCGACCCGATGACGCTGCTGGGTTCACAGGTCACCCTCACCGGATGTCGTATCGCCGGTTTCATCAGCGATGCCGCGGGATGCTACGCCGAGTCAGGCCGCGGCAGAGTTTCGATCGACCCCGCGACCTTCGATCGTGCAAGCCTGCGGCAGGCACTGAAGCATTGCACCGACACCGGGCCCCTGACGGCGTGCCATATCAGCGTGTCCGGCTTCGTCGAACAGGACGCGCAGAAACGAATCCGTCTGAGAAATGCCGTGGCGATATCCGCCGACAGCGGCACACACTGAGGCCGGCTCGCGACCGACGCGGCCCACGCCCTCCCCTGCCGGGCGATCCCGCTACAGCTTCATCGCGCCTTCAGCCAAGCCCTTGAAGAACAGCCTCTGGGCGAATGCGAACGCGATGATGCCGGGCATGGTCACAATGATGTACACGGCCGCGAGGTTGGGCCAGGCCCATTGGCCTTGAYCGCCCTGAGCCACGGCCAGGACGACCGGCATCGTGCGCCTCGCCTGGTCGTCGACCAGCGTCACGCACAGCAGATACTCACCCCATGCGGCGACGAAATTGACGATGAAGATGACGACGAGGCCGTTGCGCACCATCGGCAGGCCCACCATCCAGAGCGTGCGCCAGGGACCGGCGCCGTCGACCCGCGCGGCGTCGATGATTTCATGCGGGACGAGCTGGAACATGCTGCGCATGATCAGGACGCTGATCGCCAACTGAAGGGTCACATAGGGCAGGATGAGGCCGGCAGTATCGTTGATCAGGCCGAGCCAACGCTGGGTCTCGTAGATGCTGATCAGCGACACGACGCGAACGGGGAAGTAGAGTGAGACCAGCAACAAGGCGATCACCTTGCCGGAGCCGCGCGGCCTGAGGTGGACGAGCGCATAACCGGCCGTGACCGAGCAGAACATGGTGATCAGAACTGCGCTGAACGTGACGTAGATGCTGTTGAACAGGTTGGTGGGCAACGTCGCGATGCGCTCGAACACATAAGGGTAATGGCTGAAGTCAAGCTGGCTCGGCAGGAAATCGCCGCGCATCGCATCCGGCAATGTCTTTACCGACATCAGCAGGACCCAGACCAGCGGCAGCACGATGATCAGCAGAAACAGATTGATGACCACATGCCGGACGACCGTGGCCCGCCTGCGCCTGGACCAGCCCGGCCTGGCTGTCCCGCCGGCCGTCCGCATTGCCGCGCCCGCGGCGTAATCGATGGGTTCAGGGCTCATGGGCAGCTCGATCCCACAGTCAGTCCTTGGTGCGGAAAGCCCGGAGCAGCAGCACCATGACACACATCATGGCGACGGCTCCGATCATGCCGATCGCCGCGGCGTAGCCTTGCCTCCAGAGGCCGAGCTTGAACGCCTGATCGTACATGAAGATCGTCCAGGTATAGGTTGGCGAGGCGCGGTTGAAGCCGCCGAAGATCAGATACTCATCGATGACCGCCATCGCCGTGCCGAAGCGCAGGACGACCAGCACCATCATGATCGGCGCAAGCCGCGGCCGGATGACATACCAGAAGATCTGCCACTCATTCGCCCCGTCGATGCGTGCGGCATCAGGCAGATCCTTGGGGATCGCCGCGAGGCCGGCGAGGAAGAAAATGGTGTGGTAGCCGAGGCCCCACCAGACTTCCATGATGGCGATCGAGGGCAGCGTCAGCGGCGTCCCGCCCAGCMACTGCGGCGCATCGTGCAGGGTGAACAGCCCGAGCGTATCGACAAGGAAGTGATTAATCGGGCCTGCTTGGTAATTGTACATCCACTTCCATAAGACGAATATCAGCGTGCTCGGGATGACGGCTGGAATCAACAAGACGACGCGATAGAAGGTCGCCAGGCGAGGGCTCGACACCCGGTCGACGAGGATTGCCAGGAGGAGCGGGAGGATGATCGTTCCAGGCAGGAACATGACGGTGAACAGAGCCGCACGCCCGAGACCGGACCACAGCAAGGGGTCCTGCAGGGCATCGCCATAGTTCTTCAGCCAGACCCAATTGGCGGGCTGGTCGGACAGGACCTGATAGTCGGTGAAGCTGATCCAGAGCACGCGCAGGATCGGATAGAGCTGATACAGGGCGAAGAACGCCAAGGCCGGCAGCAGGAACAGCCACGCGCCGGCCGCTCGGCGAAGCTGCACCGCGTGGCGGTGCAAGGCAGTCGCCGTTGCCGAAGGGGACGGGATCGTCTCTTCCATGCCATCGAACCTGTTGGAACTCTGCGCACACATCCGCGAGGCTGCGACCCCTGGAGCCACAGCCTTCGCCGACCTGTCCGGCAATATGCACGACGATTACCCTGGAGCGACATGTCGCGTTCGGCGACTTGGCCGCCGGCCGTGCGTCAGCCCTTCTTCACCTCGGCGTTGACTGCCTCGGCGACCTTCTGCATGGCCACTCTCGGGTCCGCCTCCTCGCCCTTGAGGTAGCTCTCCCAGATCGGCTTGCCGATGACGAACTGCTGCAGCCCGAACAGGTGATTGTTGATCGCCTTGGCCCTGTCGAGCTGGTCCCGCACCAAACCCACGAAGTTCGGCATCCAGTCGGGCTTGCTGGCCTGCCATTCGGCGTAGATCGATTTGTATGGCGGCAGCTGCCCCGGATGGCCGCTCGCCGTCCCCATGATCGAGTCTTTCCAGATCTGCCTGTCATAGGTCAGGGCCTTGACGTATTCCGCCGCCTTGTCCTTGTTCTGGCCGTACTTGAACAATGCGCAGCCGGTCGTCCAGAACACCGTCGAGCCTTCGCCATTGGCAAATCTGGGCAACGGACCGAGGTGCAACGCCTTCGGGTCGTCCCAGTTCGCCGCCATCCGCAACGGCGCATTAAAATACTTGAAATAGAGGCCGACGCGCTGCGCGGCGAACGCGACCTCGTCAGGGGTGCCGTTGACGCCGGCGTCCGATGTGCCTTCCAGCAGGACATCGGGATTCGCGAGCTGCATGATCTGCTTCATCAGCTTCAGCGCCTCGATCGCAGGCTCGCTGGTGAAGTCGAAAAGTCCGTCCGGCGTATAGACATGGGTGCTCAAGCTGTGCGCGATCGGAGCCAGCGAGCGCCAGCCATGACAGTCGAACGTGGCCCCCCAGGGGGCAGCCTTCTTGTCCATGATCATTTTGGCCGCGGAGAGAAAATCATCCCATGTCGGCGGCGCCGCATCGGCCAGTCCCGCGGCGCTCGTCAGGCCGGAATGCCAGCCCGTGCCGATCACATCCAGAAGGAACGGCCAGCTGTAGAGCTTGCCGTCGATCGTGCATTCCTCGCGGATCGAGGGGAGGAGATCATCGATCACCTCCTTCGGGATGTAGTTGTCCCAGGGTTCGATCACATCGGCCTTGACGAAGGCGGACATCTCGACGAAGGGCGTCTGCCCGACATAGACGTCCCAGGAGCTTTCCTTGTTTTTCGCCTCGGCGACGAAGCGTTCGATACCGAACCCCTCGACCGGCGCGATCTGGTAGTTGATCCCCGGAAACTTCTCGTTCACCGCCGGGATCCCGGGGTGGAGGTCCTGGATCCATTGGTAGATCGTCGGCGTCAGCGGGCGGTCCGCCGCATAGGCTGCGCCGCTGCCCATCCTCGCGATGGCTCCGACACCGGCCAAGCCGAGCCCGGCCGTCACGCTTTGCGTGATGAAGTCGCGCCGGTTGATATTGTTTAAGTACTGAGGAGTAAATTCCACCCCCCGAAGGAATGTCTGCCCCTTCCGGAATGCCATTTGGTGCCTCCCAGACCTGTCTTTTGTCCAACATTAAAATATTCCACGATTCCGGGGTCGGAGGCAATGCAGGCCCTCGCCCCTCAGATCGTCAGCACCGGGCGTTGACCGTGCCCGTCGATCGCGGGACGATACGCATGAGGCCGGCCAGGACAAAGCCCGCACGGCTTGAATCGGGCGTCTTGCAAGCGCCGTCAGACTCACGAGCCGAAGGGGCGACGAGTGACCGGGTACGAGGCTGGGAAGCCGAGCGAAATCTCCTTTGGCGCCTTCCGGCTGCTTCCCGCGCAACGGCTGCTGCTCGAGGGTGACCAACCCGTCCACCTCGGCAGCCGTGCCCGCGACATCCTCGTGGCTCTTCTCGAGCGGCCCGGCCAGATCCTGAGCAAGCAGGAGTTGCTCGACCGCGTATGGCCCAACACCTTCGTGGAAGAAGGCAATCTGAAGGTCCACGTCGCCGCCCTGCGCCGCGCCCTCGGCGACGGACAGGCCGGGAAGCGCTTCATCGCCAACATCCCCGGCCGCGGCTACAGCTTCGTGGCGCCTGTCCATCACGGCCCGGTGCTCGGCGGCGTCGACCCGCAGATCGAGAAGATCGAGGCGCGGCAGGATCTGCCGATGCCGCTCACGCGCATGGTCGGCCGTTCCGACACTGTGGCCGCCCTGTCCGCCCAGATCACCCGCCAGCGCTTCGTCACCATCGTCGGCTCCGGCGGTATCGGCAAGACGACCGTCGCGGTGGCCGTCGCCGATACCCTGGCCGGCACCTTCGAGGACGGTGTCCGCTTCGTCGACCTCGCCCCTCTGTCCGATCCGCTGCTGGCGCCAGGCGCACTGGCAACCGTCCTCGGAGTCGGCGTGGGTTCGGAACAGCCGCTGTCGACGGTAATCGCCTTCCTGCGGGAAAAGCACCTGCTGATCGTGCTCGACAACTGCGAGCACCTTGTCGAGGCCGCCGCAAGGATGGCGGAAGATGTTCTGAAGGGAGCCCCGAGGGTCCATATCCTGGCGACAAGCCGGGAAGCCCTGCGCTCCGAAGGCGAGCGCGTACACCGGCTCGCGCCGTTGGCCTTTCCGCAGAGCGGCACCGAGCTCACCGCCGCCGAGGCCCTGGCATTTCCCTCGGTGCAGCTGTTCGTCGAGCGTGCCGCCGCATGTCTCGATGCTTTCGAGCTGGGCGACCCTGAGGCACCGCTGGTCGCCGAGATATGCCGCCGTCTCGACGGTATCGCTCTGGCCATCGAGATCGTGGCGGGGCGCGTCGACACCTTCGGTGTCGCCGGGCTCGCGGCCCGGCTCGACGAACGCTTCAGCCTGTTGCTGCGCGGTCGCCGCACCGCCCTGCCCCGCCATCAGACCCTGCACACCACGCTCGACTGGAGCTATGCCCTGCTGCCGGAGTTGCAGCAGGTCGTCCTGCGTCGCCTGGCCGTGTTTGCCGGCATGTTCACGATGGAATCGGCAAGCGCCGTCCTGGCCGACAGCGATACCCCTCCATCCGAGATCGTCGATGCGATCGCCGATCTGATCGCCAAATCGTTGGTCACGGCCAGCCTGGATGCGGCCGTGGCGCTTTACCGCCTGCTCGACACCACCCGAGCCTATGCGCTGGTCAAGCTCGACGAATGCGGCGAAAGAGACCGGTTTGCCCGGCGCCACGCCGAGCACTATCGGGCTTTGCTCGAACAGGCCTATGGGGAATGGGAGCGCGAGCCCGCAACCGATTGGCTCCCACGTTACCGGCACAACATCGACAATGTCAGAGCCGCGCTCGACTGGACCTTTTCGCCCATCGGCGATGTGGCAACGGGCGTCGCATTGACGGTCCTCGCCATCCCGCTCTGGTTTCATCTTTCGCTCACCAGTGAGTGCGAGGAACGGGTCGACCGCGCCCTGGCCGCGCCCGAGACCAGCCGGACTCTGGACCAGGAGATGCGCCTGCGCGCGGCGCGCGCCTGGTCCTTGATGCAGACGAAGGGTCTGGGGACGGAGACCTTGGCTGCATGGAACCGGGCTCTCGAAACTTCCGAGCGGCAGGAGAATGGCGATTACCAGTTGCGGGCCCTGTGGGGCCTGTGGGCCGGCTTGCTGAACAAGGGCGAGTTCCGCGAGGCCCTGGCGCTCGCGAGGAGGTTTTCCGAGCTTGCCGCCGGCGCCGGCGACAAGCTCGGCATCCTGGTGGGAGACCGGATGGTCGGCTACATCCTGCATGTCCTGGGCGACCAGGCCGAGGCGCGGCACACCATCGAACGCATGCTGAGCAGATACGAGGTTCCGGTCATCGGCGCCCAGATGATCCGCTTTGTTTTCGACCAACGCGCAATGGCCCGGTGCTTTCTTGCCCGGATTCTGTGGCTGCAGGGCCGGCCGAAGCAGGCCGTGCTCCTGGTCAAGAGCATCGTCGACGGCGCCGCCTCTGGGAACGATACCCTCACCCTGTGCCAAGTCCTGGTCCACGCCGCGTGCCCCGTGGCCCTGTTCGTCGGCGATCGGGCGCTGGTCGAGCGCTACGTCTCGATGCTGATCGACAATGCGGCCGAAGGGCTCGGTTTCTGGCAAGGCTGGGGCCGGTGCTTCCGAGGCGTCCTGCTCATCGAGCGCGGTGACCTCGATGGTGGGCTGGCCGAACTCGAAGCCGCCCTGGCAGAGTTCCGCGAGATCCAGTACGGCGTCTATTACATCGTCTTCCAGAGCGAGTTCGCCTCTGCCCTCGGGCGTGCCGGAAACATTGCCGAGGGGCTGGCGGCGATCGACGAAGCCCTGGCACGATCCGAACAGAATGATGAGCGATGGTATTTCGCCGAGATCCTCAGGATCAAAGGCGAGCTGATCCTGTCCTACGGCGCGCCCGATGGGCCGCGGGAGGCCGAGTTGTACTATCACCGATCGCTCGAATGGGCCCGCCGGCAGCAGACGATCGCGTGGGAGTTGCGGACCGCGACGAGCTTGGCACGGTTGTGGAAGGATCAAGGTCGGGCCCGCGAGGCGCTCGCGCTCCTGGCGCCCATCTATGATCGCTTCGCCGAAGGGCAGGATACGCACGATCTCATGGTCGCGCAGGAACTGCTGCAGGAGCTCCGGCCAAACGGCTGATGCCGTCGACACCGGTCCCGGGCTCACCATCTGTCCACTGGTTCGCGATCGACGTGCAGCACCTTGCCGGTGATCTGCGGCGCCTCGGTCAGGAAGACGACGGCATCGACGAGCTCCTTCGTCATGGAGGGGCTGTGCCTCACCGGCGGCGTCTCGAGCAGGATTTCCTGATTGGCCGTTCGAGGCGGCATGGCGTCGACGCCGGGGGCCACGATATTGACGCGAATGCCATCCCGCGCGTGCTCCATCGCGATGGTCTTGGAGGCCGCTTCAACACCGCTCGAGGTGATGATCGCGACAGACGCATTGACGCCGGGGGTTGCCTGGTCAACCGACGAGGAGGTGATGGTGACGATGCTTCCGCCGGTCCCCTGCGCCAGCATTTGCCGGACGACCAGTTGGGTGAGGTGCAGAAACCCGTCGAGGTTCGTCGCCACGAGATGGCGGTAGTCCTCGACCGTGTAGTCGATGAACGGCTTCGTGACGAAGGTCCCCGCGCCGTTGATCAACGCGTCGATTCTTCCGAAGCGCGCAACCGCGGTCTTGGCGACGATCTTGGCCGTGTCCGGATCCGCGATATCGCCGGCGACGCAGGCCAGCCGGCCCGACTGCAGGTTTCCCGCAGACCGGCCGATCTCCGAAGACGCCGCGACGACGTTGTAGCCGCGCTCGAGAAAGGTGCCGACAAGGCTCGCGCCGATCTCCTCCGAGGCGCCGGTGATGACGATCGTTCTGTCGAGATCCACTTCACCCTCCGCTTGCTGTATGCCGGACCGCAGCCACGACCTCGGGGGTGAACCGCGCATCGCCCGGTTCGATGTCTCCGGACAGTCGCGCGGTCACCTCCTGGAAGACCCAGCCATTGCCGTCCGGATCGCTGAACGAGGCATATGAGGCGTAGCTTTTCCGGTGCGGATTCGGGCCGGCGGTTACGCCCCTTCCGTCGGCATGGTGAAACACGCCGCCGGTATCGTGGAACGGCTCGCCGACCTCGACGCCACGACGGAGCAGGTCCTCGCGGGCGGCTTCGATGTCGGACACGATCAGGTGCAGCCCCTGCATCGATCCTGGCGCGGCGGCGGTGACGTTCTTGCCGAAGATGACCGAGCATTCGGATCCGGGCGGCGTGAACTGGATCACGCGGTAGTCGTCCCCGGTTGCGTGGTCGATATCGAGCCTCCAGCCCAGATCACCATAGAAGCGCTTGGCCCGATCGACGTCCGAGACGGGAATGATGACGATCTCGAGCCGCATGTCGACCTTACCTGTGCGCGGGATGTCGACTGCGGACCTGCTCCGCATCTCAAGGTTGCTCATGCCTCACTCCTTGGACAGCTTGAATGTCGACGACCGTCACTGTCGGCCGCGGGTCGTCGCGTGATCCGTCTTCAGGAACTACCGCAGAGCAGAGACATTCTCGATAATACGATGGTGTAGACGATACTTTGGTATCTGGGGCTTCATGGCACCAGCGAGCCGAGTCTGGTCGATTCAGAAGTCGATGGAGGTCTTCAGCCCGACGACCACGACGTCGTCATTGTGGCGCGTGCCTCCGGGAAGCCGCACATATTGGATGTTGGGACGCGCCATCAGCCAGCCGGTCGCCTGCAGGCCGTAATAAAGCTCGAACGCATATTCGGCGTCCTGGACGGCCACGGGGCCGAGCCCCGCCTGATTCAGCAGCTTCTGCCCTTTCGCCACGCGGTCGTTGACATGCGTGCGCCCGAACGCCAGGCCGATCTCGTCCTTCGGCCGCAGGTCGAACGGACCCTTGTAGATCAGGCCGAGCGCGATCTGGCTGTCGATCGTCGAGGTCCGCCGGTCGGCGATGGTGGCGTTGAGGAAGAGGCTCAGGCCCCGGCTGGGGTCGTGGGCATCGGGACGCGTGACCTGCTGCAGGAAGTTGATATAGGCCCCGTATCGTCCGTGGCGGTCCGCGAACGGCCGGCCGGTGAGAACCTCGGGATTGCCGTCGTCGTCCCTGAACACGTCGTTCGCGGTCGAGGTGTCGTACCAGGCGCCGAACTTGTAGCTGCCGGGAAGGCGGGCCTGTCCGAGCAGCGGGGTCCAGCCGAACTCGACCGGGATCATCACGCCGGCGGCGCCGGACGGGTTGTTCGGCAGCGCCGCCTGATCGACGTTCAGGAAGCCGGGGTTCATCTCGTAGGCGCCGGTCTGGACGTAGCCGACGCCGTCGATGTTCAGCTTCAGCCGGCTGGCCCATTGGCTGACCGGCCAGTTGTACCAGTAGTTGCCGACAATGTTGCCGGGCTGCGAACCACAGAAGGTCAGGTTCTGGAACTGGCAGGTGAAGCTGGCGAAGTCCTCGCCGACCGTCAACCGGCCGATCTTCCAGTCCAGCAGGCCGGAGAAATATTTCTGGTTGTACCAGAACTGAGTCAGCCGCCAGGTCTGGCCGCGGCCGAAGACCTCCTGGACCTGCTGAAGCGTGCCGAGATGGGCGTCATCGCTGAGGTTCCGGCCGTTGCGGTCGGTGATCGTGAGCTGGATCTTCGCATCGTGGACGCCCGCCAGGCGATCGAGATCGAAGGTGGCGCCGAACGACAGCTGGTCGGTATAGCTCAACTGGTCCCTGGTGCCGCCGGCCGGGTTGTAGGCGAGCTCGGAAGTGTAGCCGAGCTGGAGATCGACGCCGGCCTTGTCGAGATCCGTGCGGAAGGCACCCCAATCCCCGGTGAGCCGCGCGCGCCCGGCATCCTCGGCGAGCGCGGCCCCGCTTCCGGCGAGGCTCGCCAGCAGCAGCGCGCCGAAGGCCGTGCGGGCCATCCGGCACCGTCGGCGATTAGGTGGGCAGGTCGTGTCCGGCCTGCTCGCGGATGATGTACTCGGCGTACCAATCCGGCCAGTTTGCGTCATGCTGCCCGCCCGTCCGCTTCTCGTGCTCGCCGTGAGCGGCCGCCGCACGTCGCAGCGCGGCCGCAAGATCCGCCGACGAGGTGAACATGGTGTCGCCATCCACCCGCCCCGGCAAGCGCGCCGTGATCTCCTGGAAAACCCAGCCATTGCCGTCGGGATCGCTGAACGAGGCGAATGAGGCGTAGCTGCGCCGCCGCGGGTCGGGGCCCGGAACGCGGCCGTCCTGGTCCGCATGGTGGAAGATGCCGCCGGCGTCATGGAACACCTCGCTCACCTCCACGCCGCGGCTCGCGAACTCGGCGCGAGCGGCCTCGACATCGGAGACGATGAGGTGGAGCCCCTGCGCCGACCCGGGCGCCGCCGACGTCACGCCGGTGCCGAAGATGATCGAGCACGGCGAGCCTGGCGGGGTGAACTGCATCACGCGAAATCCGCCATCCGTGGCGAAATCGCCATCGAGCCTCCAGCCGAGGCCGGAATAGAAGCCCTTGGCGCGCTCGACGTCCGAAACCGGGATCACGATCACCTCGAGCTTCGTGTCGATCGCCTGCGCCCTGGCGGGCTCAACGCGCATCTGGGTATTGGTCATGGTGAGCTCCTGAGTCTGGTCTCCGTCAGCGGCCGAGCTGCCCGACGTGGTGTCCGAGCCGCGTTTCGACATCGCCCGGCTTGTGGAAGCCGCGCTCCATCAGCGCCTTGATCCGGGTCTGGGCGGCAGGGCGGGCCAGCGCCGCCATGAACGCCTCCCATTCCGGCGCGATCTCGGCGTCTGGCGGCAGGCTGGCCGCATCGACCAGGCGCTTCGTCTCGGCGATGGCTTGCTTGTCGAAGGACGCGATCCGCTGTGCCAGCGCGTCGACGAAGGCGTCGAGCTCCGCATCCGGCAGGGCGCGGTTGACATAGCCATAGCGCTCCGCGAGATCGCCCGGAATGTCATCCGCCCCGAGCAGCACTTCCAGCGCGCGGCCACGGCCCATCAGACGGGGCAGCCGGGCCATCGGCCCGCCGCCGGGGACCAGGCCGGCGCCGACCTCCCATTGCGACAGGATCGCCTTCTCGCGGCTGGCGAAGCGCATGTCGCTGGCGAGGGCGAGCTCGCTGCCCACGCCCGTCGCCCGGCCGCGGATCGACGCGATCGAGACGACAGGGGCGCGGCTCAGCCGCACCAGCATGTCGGGCAGTTGCTGCAGCCCGGTCGGGCCCGGCGGCAGGCTGAGCGTGTCCTCCGGATTCGCCAGGAAGTCGTAATGGGTCAGGAAGAAGCCCTCGATCGCACTGTCGAAGACGACGACCTTGACCTGTCCGTCACTCTCGAGCGCCGTAACGACGGCGTTCAGCTGCGCCATGTTCCCCGGCCCGAAGATGTTCAGGGGCGGCAGGTCGAAGGTGACGCGCCAATAGGCCGGCGAGCGGCGATCGACGCTGATCCGGCCGACGTCTGCGATGGCATCCATTTTCAATCTCCGATGGTCACTGGGACAATCCCGGTGTCATCGAGATGCCAGTCCTCAACGGCCCCATCCATCAAACCAAGGTATCGCCGATACCTTGGTATTATCCGGTTTCCGCCGATACTAAGGTGTCGGCGATACCAACGTGCAATCGCGTCTTCCATCGATCTCGCCCCAGTCTGTCTGACGCTTAGCTGCCAACGACATTACTGAGAGGAGCCCGCCATGTCGGAAGGTTTGTCCCCCACGCGCCGTGACGTCCTGGTGGCGTCGGCGCTGGCGAGCGTCGCCATGATGATGCCGCTGCCGGTCGGTGCGGCCACGGGCGACGCCGTCCGGCCCTTCAGCATCAGCTTCCCGCAGGAGCAGCTCGACGATCTGCGCCGCCGCGTGGCGGCAACGCGCTGGCCGGACCAGGAGACCGTCCCGGATGACACGCAAGGCGTGCAGCTGGCAACGATCCGGAAGCTCGCGGAGTATTGGGCGACGGATTACGACTGGAGCAAGATGGAGGCGCGGCTCAAGGCCCTGCCGCAGTTCGTCACCGAGATTGACGGGCTGGACATTCACTTCATCCATGTCCGCTCGAAGCACGAGAATGCCCTGCCGGTGATCGTCACCCATGGCTGGCCCGGTTCGATCATCGAGCAGCTCAAGATCATCGGGCCGCTGACCGATCCCACGGCGCATGGCGGGACCGCGTCGGATGCGTTCCATGTGGTGATCCCGTCGCTGCCGGGCTACGGCTTCTCCGGCAAGCCCACGGCGCCCGGATGGACGCCGGTCCGCATCGCGCAGGCCTGGGCGACGCTGATGCAACGGCTCGGCTACAGGAAATACGTCGCCCAGGGTGGCGATTGGGGCAATGCCGTCTCCGAGCAGATGGCGCTGCAGCAGCCACCGGGGCTGCTCGGCATCCACACCAACATGGCGGCCACCGTTCCGGCCGATGTCTCGAAGGCGCTCGCCGCCGGCGGTCCGCCGCCCGCAGGCCTCTCGCCGGACGAAAAGCGCGCCTGGGACCAGCTCGACGACTTCTACAAGAACGGGCTGGGCTACGCGATCGAGATGAACAACCGGCCGCAGACGCTGTACGGGATCGTCGACTCGCCGATCGGCCTCGCGGCGTGGATGCTCGATCATGACATCCGCAGCTACAGGCTGATCGCGCGCGTCTTCGGCGGCAAGACCGAAGGCCTGACGCGCGACGACATCCTCGACAACGTCACGCTGTACTGGCTGACCAACACCGCGATCTCTTCGGCGCGCCTGTACTGGGACAACGCGCATTTCCCGTCGGGTGGCTTCTTCGACCCGCGGGGAATCAAGATCCCGGTCGCCGTGAGCGCGTTCCCGGACGAGATCTACCAGGCGCCCAAGCGCTGGGCGGAGCAGGCGTATCCGAAGCTGATCCACTACAACAGGCCCGAGAAGGGCGGCCATTTCGCCGCCTGGGAGCAGCCGGCCGCGTTCAGCGCCGAGCTGCGCGCCGCCTTCCGGCCCCTGCGCCAGACAACCTGATCGCCACCGGCTCGCCCGAGTGCTGCCGCATCACAGTTCGGAGATGATCATGCCCGCTGACAAGACAGTGATCGTCACCGGTGCCTCGCAGGGCATCGGTGCAGGAGTTGCCAACGCCTTCCTCGACCGCGGCTACAACGTCGTCGCGACATCGCGGCAGGTCAGCCGGTCGGGGGAGATCCCCGATTCCGACCGCGTGGCCCGCGTCGACGGCGACATCGCGAATCCGGCGACGGCCCGGAACGTCGCCGAGATCGCCCTGGCCCGGTTCGGCGCGATCAACGCCCTGGTCAACAATGCCGGGATTTTCTTCACCAAGCCGTTCATCGACTACACCGTCGACGACTACCGCAAGCTCGCGTCGACGAACACCGAGGGATTCCTGCATCTCACCCAGCTCGTGGTCCGGCAGATGCTGGTGCAGAAGTCCGGCGGCAGCATCGTCAGCATCACCACGCCGCTGGTCGACCATCCAATCGCCGGCGTCGACGTCTCGGTCGCGATGATCACCAAGGGCGGCATCGAAGCCGCGTCGAAGAACATCGCGATGGAATATGCGAAGGCGGGAATCCGCGTGAACACGGTGGCGCCCGGCATTGTCGACACGCCGCTCCACAAGGACGATCCGAAGGACGTTCTCAAGACACTGTCGCCGATGGGCGTCATCTCCACCGTTCAGGATATCGTCGACGCCGTCGTCTTCCTGACCGAGGCCCCGCACATCACTGGGGAGGTGCTGCATGTCGACGGCGGCGCCCATCTGGGCCGATGGTAGCTCTCGGCACGGTGCCGGCCGCCGGCGTGGAACAGCGGCTGAAGAGCCTGGGCATCGAGCTGCCGCCGCCGCCCATACCGCTCGGCGCCTATGTCGAGGCCGTGGAGATCGGCGACCTGCTCTTCCTGAGCGGGATGCTCCCGGTCGTCGGCCGAACCCCACAATCCGTCGGGCGACTCGGCGCCGAACTGTCGATCGAGGCGGGGCGGGAGGCGGCACGGACCGCCTGTCTCAACGCATTGTCCGCGGCCAAGGCGCATCTCGGCACGCTCGACAAGGTGACCGGCGTCGCGAAGCTCGGCGTCTACATCGCGACCGCAGGCGATTTCCGGGAGCACCCGAAGGTTGCCGACGGCGCGTCGGAGATCCTCGTCAAGGCCTTCGGGATCGGGATGCTTTCGCCACGCATCGTCCTGGGCGTGGCGAGCCTGCCGCTTGGCATGCCGGTCGAAATCGAGATCATCCTGCAGGTCGGTGACTGAGCCCGGCAGGCGCATCCCCAGGAGCCCCGCATGAGTCACCCGGCCCGCTACCGCACCGTCGATGTCGACGGCCTGTCGATCTTCTACCGGGAGGCCGGCCCGACGGATGCGCCGACGGTTCTTCTGCTGCACGGCCTGCCGTCATCGTCGCGGATGTTCGAGCCGCTGCTGCAGCGGCTCTCGGACCGCTTTCACCTGGTCGCGCCGGACTATCCCGGCTTCGGCCACAGCGACGCGCCGAAGCCGAACGACTTCTCCTACACCTTCGACCACCTTGCCGACGTCATCGGCCGCTTCACCGAGAAAATCGGGCTCTCCCGGTACCATCTCTACATGCAGGATTACGGTGGGCCGGTCGGCTTCCGGCTCGCGCTCGCCCACCCGGATCGCGTCGAGAGCCTGATCATCCAGAATGCCGTGGCGCATGACGAGGGCCTGGGCAAGATCTGGGCGACCAGGCGCGCTTTCTGGGCGGACCGCGCGGCGCACGAAGCGGCCTTGCGCACCAATCTGCTGTCGCTTGAAACCACGCGCGCCCGCCATCTCGGCAGCGATCCGAGGACCGACCGCTATGACCCGGACCTTTGGACCGACGAATTCGCCTTCCTCAATCGGGAAGGCCAGGCCGACATCCAGATCGAGCTGTTTTACGACTACCGCAACAATGTCGCCTCCTATCCGGCATGGCAGGCATGGCTGCGCGAGAACCAGCCGCCAATGCTGGTGCTGTGGGGAAAATACGACCCGTCCTTCGAGCTCTCGGAGCCTGACGCCTACAAGCGCGATGTTCCTGCAGCGGAGGTCCATGTCCTGGAGGGCGGCCATTTCGCGCTCGACACCGCGGCGGACGAAATCGTCGAGCTGATGGATGCCTTCCTCAAGAAGAACCACAGCTCCCGAACGCCCAAGGCCTCTCCGAGTCTCGGAGAGTCATCTTGACCGAGTCCTACAGCATCCACCGCGCCGAGATTGATCGTGATCGATGGGTCCTGCGTTCCCGGCACCTGATCCACGACCTCCACCGGCCGTGATGCTGGGGTGGTAGCTCGTCACCACCTGGCGGCCGCTCGACGCGGCCTTCGGTGGTTTCAACCGCCGCTTGGCAAGGCCGTGCCGTCGGATCTTATCTCAACGCAAGCAGGCCTGCTGATGGGCCGGGGCCGGCGATGCCGCCGCAAGCTCCCGCAGCCAGGCACTGGCGATCGTGACATCGGCCTGCGACAGGCCGTGGCCCGACGGCAGGACGCGGTGCCGGACGGCGGCGCCGGCATCCCTGAGCAGCCCGGCGAGCCGCGCCGCATTGTCGGCCGGTACGATCGGGTCCAACTGGCCCGACAGCAGCAGCACCGGCTTGCCGCGCAGATCCGCAGCCGGAGGATCGCCGAACGGCACCATTGCCCGCAGCAGGACGGCGCCGGCCAGCGCCTCCGACCGCAGTTGCAGCACGGCGGCGGCGATGTTCGCCCCGTTGGAGAAGCCGAGCGCCACGGGGGCCGGCAGGCCGTAGGCCGCCCTGGCCTCGGCGATGAAATCCGCGAGCTCATGGGCTCGGGCGCGGACATCCTCCTCGTCGAACACGCCCTCCCGCAGCCGGCGGAAGAAGCGCGGCATCCCGCCTTCCAGCACCTTGCCACGCGGCGACAGCAGCGCCGAGCCCGGGGCGACGACACGCCCCAGCGGCAGCAGGTCGCCCTCGTCGCCGCCCGTGCCGTGCAGCAGCAGGAGCGGCGGCGCGCCCGGCTGCGTGCCGGGCTCGAACCGATGGATGAAGGCTTGGGTCATCGCGCAAGCTCCGATGTCTGGCAAGATGGGGTCCGGACGCCGCAGGGGCGCCCGGCAAAAGTTGTCTCCGCAGGTCAGGCGACGTCCGGCAGAACCCGTTCGATCTCGGCCCGATGCGGCTCCAGGAAGCGCGGCAGCTTCAGCGCCCGGCCGAGCGTATCCGCCGGCTCATCGACCGCGAAGCCCGGGATGTCGGTGGCGATCTCGAACAGGACGCGGCCCGGCTCGCGGAAATAGACCGAGCGGAAATAGGCGCGGTCCTTCTGCTCGGTGGTGATGAGCCGGTGGTTGTCGGCCAGCCGCTTCACCATCTCGGCCTGGGCCGCGTCGTCGGCCGCGCGGAAGGCGATGTGGTGCACCGAGCCCGCGCCGGGCCGGCTGGGCAGAGCCCCGCCCGCCGCCTGCAGATCGACGATGCCGCCGATCGCGGTGTCGCCGGCTCGGTAGCGGACCATGGCCCCTTCCCGCCCGATCTCTTTGAAGCCGAGCACGTCGTCGAGGATCGCGCCGGTCGCGGCCGTGTCCTCGAGCAGCAGGCTGACGCTGTGGAAGCCGCGGATCGCATGCTCCGCCGGAACGTCGCCGCCGGCCCAGCCGGGCTCGTTGCCGATCCCGGGGACCGCGACGAGGGCCAGGCGCATGCCGTCCGGGTCCTTGAAGGCGAGCACGGTCTCGCCGAAACGCTGCTCGACGGCCTGGTGCGGCACGCCCTTCTCGACGAAGCGCTGCACCCAGTAGCCGATCGCCCCCTCCGGCACGCGGAACACCGTCTCCTGCGTCTCGCCGCTGCCGAGCCGCCCCGGCGCGACATGCGCCCAGGGGAAGAAGGTCAGGATCGTGCCGGGCTGGCCGGCCTCGTCGCCATAGTAGAAGTGATAGGTGCCGGGATCGTCGAAATTGACCGTCTTCTTCACCAGGCGGAGCCCCAGCACCCGCGTGTAGAAGTCGAGGTTCCGCCGGGCCGGGCCCGCGATCGCCGTGACGTGATGAATGCCGTTGCTGCGCATGGCGTGTCTCCGGAATGCGAGCCCCGTCGGCCCGCTCGAGACCTTCAGATAGTACCGATTGCACCACCAGCCGATGGCAGAGCGCTTGCGTTCATGCAAAGATGATACTGCAATCTGGCAATTTGTCTTGCACAGAGGAAAGGGACAGCTTGGCTGCATCGCTGTTCACGAAGCGCGGAGTCGAGGGATGGGCGAGCCTTTCGGCAATGTCTCCTGGGATGATTTCCGGCTGATCAAGGCCGTCGCGGACGCCCGGGGCCTGCCCGGAGCCGCCGCCCAGCTCGGCCTCAACCACTCGACGGTATTCCGCCGCCTCGGACAGGTCGAACAGGCTCTCGGCACGACGCTGTTCGAACGGCATCGCTCCGGCTACGTCCTGACCCCGGTCGGCGAGGAGATGGTGGAGCTGGCGACCCGCCTCGACGACGATATCACCGGCTTCACCCGCAAGGTTGCGGGCCGGACCATCTCGCCGGCCGGCGAGCTTCGGGTCACCACCAACGATTCCCTGCTGATCCATCTGTTGACCCCGCTGTTCGCCAAGTTCCAGCGCGAGTGCCCCGATGTGCGGCTGGAGGTCGTGCTCAGCAACGAGCCGTTGAACCTGTCCAAGCGCGACGCTGACGTCGCGATCCGGGCCACGGACGATCCGCCCGAAGCTCTGGTGGGACGACGGGTCGCGCGGATCGCCTGGGCGCTGTACGGGCGGGCCGCCGATTTCCCGCGGCCCGAGCGCCCTGCCCTGCGCGACCTCACCGACCGCGCCTGGGTATCGCTCGGCGACAATCTCGCGGCGCTCAAGGCGGTGCGCTTCGTCCGGCAGCACGTCGCGCCGGAGCGAATCGTCTACCGGATCAACACGGTGCTCGGCCTGGCGGAGGCGGTCGAGAGCGGGATCGGCATCGGCCACCTGCCCTGCTTCATCGGCGATGTCCGCCCGACGCTGGTCCGCCTCGCCCCGCCCAACCCGGATTTCGCGGCGGATCTCTGGCTGCTGACCCACCCCGACCTTCGCCAATCGGCTCGTGTGCGGGTGTTCCTCGATTATCTGGCAGGCGAGATCGGGCGCTCACGGCCTCTCTTCGAAGGCAATCTGCCTGTCGCGTCGATTCCGGCAGCGGAGCAAACAGCCGCCCAGTGATCCGCCGAGCCGGCCGATGGCGCAAGCTCCCGACGCATAGCGAAGGCTACGCGCCCTGCCTGGCGCCGGACGCGAGCGTCGAGGCCAGGGCAATGACGGGCGGAACGGCGAAGCACCATTCGCCGAACAGGACGAAGGCCAGGGCGGCCGCTCCGCAGCCCAGGGCGAAGGCGATGACGGCCGCCGACATGCGGGCCAGCCGGGACCGGGCCGCGCCGGCCGCGTCCGGCGCCACGCCGTGCAGGAGATCGGCGAGATCGATCATGATCTGCGTCGTGGTGCCGGTCATCAGCGTGGTCGGCGGCGCGCTGGCCAGGTGGATGCGGTGGACCGCGTTCTGGATCGCCATTGCCGAGACCAGCACCATGCCGGTGACGATCGCCGGCCAGGCGTCGCCGTCGGGAAACGGGCCGAGCCGGATCGCCAGCACCGCGCCCGCGGTCAGGAGCAGCAGCTTCAGCAGCAGCATCGCCCGCAACACCGGCAGACCGGCACCCTGCAGCGCGTAGGCCAGCAGCTTCGTGCCGATGACGACGAGGCAGAAGACCGGCAGGGCCAGCAGCTTCGCCACCGCGCCGGTCGTGCCGAGCGCCACCGCCGCGCCGAAGGTGACGAAATTGCCGGTGACATGGGCGGTGAACAGCCCCTGCAGCGCCAGGAAACCGGCCGTGTCGACATAGCCGGCATTGAGGCTGAGGATCACCGGGAGGGTCGGTTTCATCGCATCACCATCCGAATTTCAGCTCGATGCCGAGATAGTCGCTGTCGTGGGCGCCGGCCCGCCGCAGCGCATCGCCGACCTGATAGTGCACGGCCTCGACCGCGCCGGTCAGGTTGGCGTTCAAGGCGTAGTCGGCGCGGAACTGGCCATAGGCACCGGTCCAGGCGTCGCCCCGCCCGGCCGTGCCGGCCACGGGCACGTTCGGCTGGGTGTACACGGCGTCGGCCGTGGTCTCGCGCCACACCAGGCCGAGCGCCGCCGTCAGCGCCAGCCCGTCGACCGGCTTCACCGTGACCGACGGCTTCACATGGATCAGGTTGCTGTAGCCGGTGTAGCCGCCGAGGCTGAAATAGTAGCCGTTCGGGAACAGCGGGTTGAAGGTTCCGAGGGTGCCGTCGCCGGCACGGGTGTCGCCCGACGCGGCGTCGACCTGCAGCCCGAGCCGCGGCTGCCACGGCATGTCGCCGAAGGTGTAGCCGGCGCGCGCGCCGGCGGCCCAGGCAGCGATCGACTTCGGTCCGACCGAGCCGGTCTGGCCCATCGCCTCCAGGTCCCAGTCCAGCCCGTCCGCTGTGCCGGCGAAGCGGGCATCGAAGATGTCGCGATGCTCGTCGCCTTCGGCATCGAGGTAATGCGCGTCCTGGCGCTCGTAGCGGCCATAATAGGCAGACAGCTCCTGCTCGCCGAGCACCTGGCGCTCGACCCGAAAGGTGCTGAACAGGAAGGTGTCGTCCGACCGGTCGTCGAAGGGTTCGCCGTCGAAATACTGCACCGGCCGGCTGACGAAGCCGAGCACACGCCACGGCCCGTTCTCCCAATCCATCCAGAAGGCGTCGAAGGACTGCCGGACGTTCGGGCCGTCGCGCGAGGAGACGAAGCGCTGCAGGTCGAAGGCGAAGTCCTGGCGGCCGATCCGGGCCTTGACCATGCCGTCGCCCGCCGGGTGGGTGAATTCGAGGAAGGCCAGGCGCAGGTCGAGCGGGTTCTGGTCGACCGGCGAGATCGACCGCTTGTCGAAGGCCCGCGCATCCTCGAGCTGCACGAAGAATCGCCAGTTCTCGTTGAAGTGCAGATCGGCATGGATCTGCAGCCGCTGCAGCAGATAGCCGTCGCCCTTGCTGCCGCCGACGCCGAAGCCGGGCGCATCATTGATCTCGAAGCGCTCCCGCAGGGTGGCGCCGAACGACAGGTAGGTCTGCGGGTTGCCAGACCACAGCGGGATGTATTTCAGGGCGTCGAAGGGCTGGGTGCGCAGGGCGGGATCGGCCAGGACCGACCAGTCCTCCTGCCAGCGGTTCATCTGGATCTTCGGCCGAGCGAGCGCCGTCGTCTCCTGCGCGGCCGCGCCGGGCAGCAATGCGATGGCCGCGAGCATCCCGGCCCCGACCGCCGTGAGGGCGCGGTGCGGCCGGTGCATCCTCCGTGCTTTCGCCGGCTCAGCCATGCGAGGCATGGATCTCGGCGATATAGCCGCCCGGGAACTCGACCATGGCCGCGCTGCGGCCGTCGGCAATGTAGGGCGTGATCAGCACGGTGGCGCCAGCGGCCTGGGCCTTGGCCAGCGTGTCCTGGAGATTCGCCACTTCATAGCCGGTGGTCTCGTGGCCATACGGGAAGGGGAGACGGCCGTCGGTGACCAGGGCAGTCAGGTGGCCGAAGACCGATTCGATCCGGACCCGTCGATAGATGTCGTCCGGCCGCCCGATCTCGACTCCTGGCGCCCGACGGTCGTCGGACACCACCTTGCCATGGGAGAAGGCCAGGAAGCCGCGGAGGAAGTCGCCGATGCCATCGGGCGAGACATAGACCCGGTTCTCCGGGACGGCTTGGAACGGTGCATAGGACGGCTTCGTCGTGTGCCAGTAGAGCTGCATGTTGACGCCGCCCGGCCATTGGATGACGGCGTCGCGCCCGATCGGATCGGGAAAAGCGTCGACCAGCACATCGGCCCCGGCGGCCCGGGCGGATGCCAGCGCCGCGTCCAAGTCGGTGACGAGATAGCCGGTCCGCTCGGCCCCGAACGGATAGGGAATCGGCGTCTTGAAGCCGAACAGCGAGACGGTGCCGACCGGCGTCTGCAGCAGCTGCGAGGTGGTGCTGCTCGGTGTCGGCGTCACGGTCGCCACCACCTGCTTCGTGCTCTGCCCGCCGAAGGTCGCAAGAAAGCTGGCGGCGAAGCGGTCGACATCCGCGGGCGCCACATAGACGTGGGTGGTGTCGTATTGCGGACCGACGGCGACCGGCGCGCCGGCCTCCTGGGTCCAGGCGGGTGTCGCGGCGAGGACGCCCAGGCCGAGCGCCGCGACTGCGAGAAGAGGGATGCGCATTGAGGAACTCTTTCGGATGAACAGGGTCAGCTGGGACGCTTCCGGTCCCGGAGGTCGTGCCAGGCGACGAGCAGGAAGCCGCCGGCGAGGCCGAGATGCTCGAAGAAGGCGTTGGCGGCGCCGAAGCGGTCGGGCGGGGGCATCTCCCAGAATCGCAGCGCCAGGAAAGTGGCGATCAGCGTGAAGCCGGCGAGGGCCAGCGCCCCGAGCCAGCGCCAGATTCCGGCCAGGATCATCGCCGAGGCGCCGAGCTCGAGCAGGATCACCGCGACGGCAATCGGAGCGGCCGGGGCGATGCCGAGATGCTCCATCTCCGCGATCGCACCCGGGAAATCCATGGCCTTGTTGAAGCCGCCCTGGAGATAGGCGGCGCAGAGCCCGAGCAGCGCCAGCCACCGGATCCACCCCGCACCGAACGCGGGCCGCAGCGATGCGGCGACCCGGTTCTCGATCGTCGTGAGCGTCGACATGGCGTCAGACCGCCCAGCAGGCGCAGCCGAGCGCGCCCCAGAAGCTCTTCAGATCGGAAATGGGTAGCCGGGCCGACCAGGCCGAAGCATGGTCGTGGCCATGGACGCCACAGCCGCTGGCGCAGCCGCAGCCGGCGGCCGCGGTCCGCCGCACCGCCGCGGCCTCGGCCGGGTCGATGTCGCCCCAGGCCGCGTAGCCGCCGAAGCGCCGCACCGGCGACCAGTCGGGCATGGCGGGCGGCGGGGCGGCCTCGTCCAGCGAGGCGAAGCCGCCCGCGGCCCAGACCATCTTGCCGCCGACCATGGTCAGCTCCGAGCTGGTGTCGGCGATCTCGCTCTCGGCGCAGGCGAAGAAATCGCGGTCAGGGACGATCAGGTCAGCCAGCTGGCCGACGGCGATGCGGCCCTTGAGGCCTTCCTCGTTCGAGAACCAGGTGACGTTCTCGGTCCACATCCTGAGCGCCGTCTCGCGGTCGAGGCAATTGTGCTGCGGGGTGATCCGAAGGCCGCCGACGGTACGGCCGGTGATCAGCCAGGACAGCGAGACCCAAGGGTTGTAGGACGCGACCCGGGTCGCGTCGGTACCGGCCGAGACCTTGACGCCCTTGTCCAGCATCCGCGCCACCGGCGGCGTGGCTGCGGCCGCGCCGAGGCCGTAGCGTTCGACGAAATACTCGCCCTGATAGGCCATGCGGTGCTGCACGGCGATGCCGCCGCCGAGCGCGGCAATGCGGTCGATCGACCGGTCGGAGATCGTCTCGGCATGGTCGAAGAACCAGTGCAGCCCCTCGAGCGGAATGTCCTGATTCACCAGCTCGAACACGTCCAGCGCCCGGCTGATCGTTTCGTCATAGGTGGCGTGCAGCCGCCAGGGCCAGCGGTTCTCGGCCAGGATCCGGATGACACCCTCCAGCTCACCCTCCATCTCCGGCGGCATGTCCGGGCGGGGCCGGCGGAAATCCTCGAAATCGGCGGCGGAGAAGACCAGCATCTCGCCGGCGCCGTTGTGCCGGAAATAGTCGTCGCCCTGCTTGTAGCGCGAGGTCTTCGTCCAGTTCAGGAAGTCGTCCTTCTCGCCCTTCGGCTTCTGGGTGAACAGGTTGTAGGCGAGGCGGATGGTCAGTTGCCCCTCATCCGCGAGCGTCTGGATGACGGCATAGTCATCGGGATAGTTCTGGAAGCCGCCGCCGGCATCGATGGCGCCGGTGACGCCGAGGCGGTTCAGCTCGCGCATGAAATGCCGGGTCGAGTTCACCTGGTAGTCGAAGGGCAGCTTCGGCCCCTTGGCCAAGGTGGCGTAGAGAATCGCGGCATTGGGCTTGGCCAGCAGCAGCCCGGTCGGCGTGCCGTCCGGAGCGCGTGTGATCTCACCGCCCGGCGGCTCGGGCGTGTCCTTGCCGTAGCCGACGGCGCGCAGGGCGGCGGCGTTCAGGATCGCCCGGTCGTAGAGATGCAGCAGGAACACCGGCGTGTCGGGGGCGATAGCGTTCAGCTCCTCGATCGTCGGCAGCCGCTTCTCGGCGAACTGATGCTCGGTGAAGCCGCCGACCACGCGCACCCATTGCGGCGGCGGGGTTACCGCGACCTGCCGCTTCAGCATCGCCATGGCGTCGGCCAGCGAGCACACGCCATCCCAGCGCAGCTCCATGTTGAAGTTCAGGCCGCCGCGAATGATGTGCAGGTGGTTGTCGATCAGGCCGGGCAGCACCCGCCTGCCCTTGAGGTCGACGATGCGCGTCTTCGGCCCGGCTAAAGGCATCACGTCGTGATCGGCGCCGACGGCGCTGAACGCCCCGTCGGTGATCGCCACGGCGCTGGCGGTCGGCCGGGCGCGGTCGAGGGTGGTGATCAGGCCCCGGTGCAGGATCACGTCGGGCGCACGGGTCTCGGTCATCAGGATCTCTCCTGTGAAGGCGGGGCGGCCGCCCCGGATGGGGCGGGCCGCGACAGGGGCGGGATGGGGTCGGTCGAGCCGCTGCTATCCCTCGGCGCGATCCGACGGCTGGCCGCCCTTCGGCAGGTGCCCGAACATGTGCGGCTTCACCTGGTGGAGCCATGACACCACCGTCGGCTCCCGGCCCCACAGGCCCTTGACGATCGACGGGATCTGCTCGCCGACGAGCATGCCGAGAAGCCCGATCAGGGCGACCACCGGCGGCGCCGGCGAGCGCACATTGAGCACCGCGTAGATGATGCCGACGAGAATCCCGACGGCGAGCGACACGAGATAGAGCTTCATGGCCATTCCTCTGCGGCGAGCGATCGGATCGGAGGCTTACGCGGCCACGCCGGCTTCGCTGGCGTGCTCGCCGAGCGCCCATTTGGAGAAGCGGATCTGGATGCCATAGGGCGAGTGGGCCTTGATGATCTCCATCGCCCCGTCATAGGTCTCCACCCGGGCCCAATCCTGCTGCAGCTCGAACAGGTATTGCAGCGAGGTGATCGGCACGGCGCCGGCCTGGATCATCCGCTCCATCGACCGGGTGTGAGCCTCCGGTGAGACGTCGCCGCAGGCATCGGCCGGCACGTAGATCTCGAAGCCTTCCTTCAGCATGTCGAGCGTCGGGAACAGCACGCAGGCCTCGGTCCACAGCCCGGCGACGACGATCTTCTTCCGGCCGGTGGCGTGGACCGCCTTGCGGAAATTGGCGTCGAGCCAGGAGTTCATCGCGGTGCGATCGATGATGTCATGGCCGGGGAACAGGTTCGTGACCTCCGGCATGAACGGGCCGGAGAAGCTCTTCTCGGCCACCGTCGAGATCACGGTCGGGATCTTGAACAGCTTCGCCGCCTTGGCCAGGATCTGCACATTGTTGAACGGCACCAGCCGGTCGTGCGACTGCACCCCCTGATACATCGCCGGCTGATAGTCGATCAGGGCAATGGCGCTGTTCTGCGGGGTGAGCATATCGAGCTTGGACATCTGCTTTCCTCTGTCGGACGCTTGCTGGGGTGAAAGGCAAAGGGGGACCGTCGCCGAAGCCATGCGGCCTCGGCGCCATTGCGATTTGGTTCGGGTGTGGTGCGGGGCTCCCGGCCCCACGGTTGGGGGCGCGAAGGATCGTCATCCCTCGCGCCGCGGCATCAGACTAGCCGAACCCGCCGGGATTGCTGAGGACAACCGCTTTCCTGGGCGCAAAGCGAGTTTGCGCAATCGCCTTCACCGGCCGGGGCGGCTCCCGGACGCTCAGCGCGAGCGCGTCGCCTCGTAGAGGAACCAGCTGCGCCGCCCGGCCTCGTCGATCCATCGCGCGTAGGTGACGTTCCCTTCGGCCGGGTACACTTTGGTATAGGGCCGGGAACCCTCCGTAGTATAGGGGGCCGCCCCGCCGGGCCTTTACCTTCGTCGCTATTCCTCACGAACCCAGGAGCGACGGGACATGAGCACGATCAGGACGAAGGACGGCACCGAGATCTTCTACAAGGACTGGGGTACCGGCCAGCCGGTGGTGTTCCATCACGGATGGCCTCTCAGCAGCGACGACTGGGACGCGCAGATGCTGTTCTTCGTCGAGAAGGGCTATCGCGTCGTCGCTCATGACCGGCGCGGCCATGGCCGGTCGAGCCAGACGGCGACCGGGAACGACATGGACACCTATGCCGCCGATGTCGCCGAGCTCGCGGCGGCGCTCGACCTGCGCGATGCGGTCCATATCGGCCATTCCACCGGCGGCGGCGAGGTCGCCCGCTATGTCGCCCGGTACGGCAGGGGCCGAGTCGCCAAGGCGGTGCTGGTCAGCGCCGTGCCGCCGGTGATGCTGAAGTCGGAGAAGAACCCCGGCGGCCTGCCGCTCGAGGTGTTCGACGGCTTCCGCGCGGCGCTCGCGGCCAACCGGGCGCAGTTCTACCGCGACGTGCCGGAGGGCCCGTTCTACGGCTTCAACCGGCCGGGCGCGAAGGTCTCCCAGGGCGTCATCGGCAATTGGTGGCGCCAGGGCATGATCGGCGGCGCCAAGGCCCAGTACGACTGCATCAAGGCGTTCTCGGAGACCGACTTCACCGAGGATCTGAAGGCGATCGACGTGCCGGTGCTGGTGCTGCATGGCGACGACGACCAGATCGTGCCGTTCGCAGACTCGGCGCCGCTCTCGGTCAAGCTGCTGAAGCAGGGCACGCTGAAGGTCTACAAGGGCTTCCCGCACGGCATGCTGACCACCCATGCCGACGTGTTGAACCCGGACCTGCTGGCCTTCATCAAGGGCTGAGCCGGGAGAAGCGGGATCGGGAGGGCGGAGCTTTTCCACCCTCCCGAGGCTCAGCGCCTCAGCGGGGCAGCAGGTTGGTCCGCACGAGATCGACCACCTGGTCGCCGCGGCCGCTCATGACCGCGCACAGCAGCCACAGGCTGAACCCCTTGATCTGCTCCGGCTCGATGGTCGGGGGCATCGACAGCTCCTGCCTGGCGGTGACGACGTCGAGCAGCGCCGGCCCGTCATAAGCGAGCACCTCCTCGACCGCGGCCGGAAGCTCGCCGGGATCCTCGACCCGCACCGCATGGGTGCCCATGGCGCGCGCCATCGCGGCGAAGTCGGGATTGTGCAGGTCGGTCCCGAACTCGACGAAGCCTGCCGCCTTCATCTCCAGCGCGACGAATCCCAGGACGCCGTTGTTGAAGATCACGACCTTCACCGGCAGCTTCGCCTGCGTGAGCGTGATCAGGTCGCCCATCAGCATGGTGAAGCCGCCGTCGCCCGACAGCGAGACGACCTGCCGACCGCGCTGGGCCGCCTGGATGCCAATGGCGTGCGGCAGGGCATTCGCCATCGAGCCGTGCAGCAGGGAGCCCACCATCCGGCGCTTGCCGTTCATCCGGAGACAGCGGGCCGCCCAGATCGTCGGCGTCCCGACATCGAGCCGGCGGGGCCGACGGCGCTGCGGCTGATGCCGGTGACGGTGAGGCCAGATCCGCCGGTCGAGCGGGCGCCGGCGCGGGCCGACGGCCCGATCGAGATCGAGTTCGGCCATTATCGCCTTCGGGTCGGCAGCGGGGGCGAGGCGGCGACGCTGCGGCTGGTGCTGGACGAGTTGGAGCGGCGATGATCCCGGTGCCGAGCGGTGTCAGGGTGTGGCTGGCGGTCGGCCGGACCGATATGCGGCGCGGCATGAACGGGCTGGCGCTGCAGGTGCAGGAGGCGCTGGGCCGGGATCCGCATGCCGGCGACCTGTACGTGTTCCGGGGGGCTCGGGGCGACCTGGTCAAGATTCTCTGGCATGACGGTCTGGGGGATGTCGCTCTACGCCAAGCGGCTGGAGAAGGGTCGCTTCATCTGGCGTCGCCGGCCGACGGCGTGGTCGGCATTTCGGCATCGCAGCTGGCCTATATGCTGGACAGGATCGATTGGCGGAACCCGCGCCACACCTTCCGGCCAGAGCGCGCGGGATAGGGGTCGGGGCCTGCATTTCAGGCGAGCCGGCGGCGCGGATTTCTGATTCCATCCTGACATGGACGCTGCTCCCGAGACCCTGCCGGACGATATCGACACGCTGAAGGCGGTGCTGGCGGTGGCCCGGGCCAAGGCCTCCGACGACGAGGCCCTGATCGCGCACCAGCAGTTGCAGATCGAGAAGCTGAGGCGCCAGCTCTACGTCCGGCGCTCGGAGCGGACGGCGCGGCTGCTCGACCAGATGGAACTGACCTTCGAGGAGCTCGAGAGCACGGCCACCGAGGACGAGATCGCCGCCGCGGCTGCCGTCGCCAGGACCACAGCCGTGCTATGCCCGGGAGGGCGTGCCGCTCAGCCTGTCGCGACCCGGGCCGACCAGGTGGGCGCCTGCTGCGCGGTGCTGGCGCCGCTGATCCGGCGGACCGCGGCGCACGTCTTGGCGGGGCCGAGCGCCTGCACGGCTACGGGCCTTCAGGCAACGCCGGAGGGCGGTACACGAC